>JAITSO010000032.1 GCA_031287735.1 Elusimicrobiota bacterium
CAGCAATATCCCAGTCAAAATACTTAAAAAAATGTTGCCCATAATAACTTTCATGTGTTCCTCCCTCATTAATTCAAACACCAACAGACAACCACACAACAGATGATAAGCATGATAAAAGTTTCAACCACTTAAATTATGTTGGGGCATACAGTTCGGTTCCTAATCATAAAAACTACAAAATATACCTACCTATCGCTTTTGCTATAACATCGAGCTCTTTTACCATGCTTTTAAATTGATCCGGCAATAAGCATTGCGGACCATCAGAAAGTGCTTCTTCGGGACAATTATGAACCTCTATTATGAGACCATCCGCTCCAACAGCCACACAAGCTCTTGCCATAGCAGATACGTATTCTCTAACTCCAGTCCCATGAGAAGGATCCAATATAACAGGCAAATGCGAGAGCTTTTTTAAAACCGGAACTGCATTCAAATCTAACGTAAACCTTGTGCTATCCTCGAATGTCCTGATGCCTCTCTCGCATAAAATAACGTTATAATTGCCTTGCGAAAGCACATACTCAGCTGAAAGTAAAAGTTCTTTTATAGTAGTAGACATTCCCCTCTTTAAAAGAACTGGCTTCTTTTGTTTACCAGCTGCTTTTAATAAATCATAATTTTGAATATTGCGTGCTCCAATCTGAATTATATCACAATACTTTCCCACCAATTCTACCTGCTCAACTGTCATCGCTTCACTTATTGTAGGAATTTCAAACTCCTCACTCGCTTCTCTCATATACTTTAAACCCTTTTCGCCAAGACCTTGAAAAGTGTACGGAGAGCTCCTAGGTTTAAATCCACCACCACGTAAAATAGTGGCTCCGCCCTCTTTAACAGCTTTCGCTATTTTCAATACCATCTCACGGCTCTCTATAGAACATGGACCAGCCATTATGTATACTTTTTTACTTCCTATTTTAATATCGTCTCCAATTTCTACTATACTATCTTCCTTTTTAAATTCCCGGCTAGCAAGCTTATATGGTTTTTGTATTGCAGACACATGCTCCACTCCCTCCATAGATTCAAAAGACTCTTTCCACTTATCTGCTCCCTCGCCTATCATTCCTACAACTGTAAAGTCTTTTCCCCTAGAAATATGCGGTTCATACCCTAACTTCTTTACTCTTCCTACAACTAGCTCAAACACACTACGACATACATCCCTCTTCAAAGTAATTATCATCTTTATCACCTCTATTTTTTCAGTATATTCCTAAATTTTTTTATAAAAAATTCATTTTCTTCATGCTTACCAATTGTTACACGCAGCCAAAATTGGAGATCATATTCCTCTACCGACCTAGTTATAATGCCATCTCTAATCAATCCTAAAAACACTTCCTTGCCGCTCAAAGGTAGAGTCTGGCAAAGAATAAAATTAGAGGCAGACTTTAAGTAGGTTATTTTTGCACTGTCAAATTCACTATATAAATACTCCTTCTCTTCACGCACTAATCTACAGCTTTTCAATACATGCTCAGTATCAAAAATTGCTGCTGACGCTGCTACCTGAGCAACCGCATTCACATTAAAAGGCAATCGCACTCTATTTATAAAATCTACTACCTCCTTGCTAGCAAAACCATAACCAACCCTCAAACCCGCAAGACCATATATTTTGGAAAAAGTTCTCAATACTATTAAATTAGGGTTTTCTTTTAAAAAACTCAATCCGTCAGGATAGTCTTCGTTGTCAACAGCATATTCAAAATACGCCTCATCTAAAATCACGATAGGTTTAATGCCAAATTTATTTACAGGTAAATTCTTTAAAAACCTATCCAATTCAGCTTTTGTGTTATATGTGCCGGTTGGATTATTTGGGTTTGTTATGAATATCGCCTTCGTATTCTTATTGCAAAATTTACTCATTGAGTCTAAGTCATGCACAAAGTCGCTGCTCATATCAACTGCAACCATTTTAGAACCCATAAGTTGTATTGCCCTCTTGTATTGGACAAATGTATGCTTGGATACCACCACCTCATCGTTTGAGTTGAAAAACAACTTTGCTACCATATCTATGATTTCATCACCACCGGCCCCTAAAAATATGTTCTCTCTTGATATTCCATATTTCACAGAAATAGCGTTTTTTAACTCATAACCGTCAGCGTCAGGGTATAAATAAGTATCTCTTAAATTTTCCCTTATAGCACTAATTGCAGCTAAAGAACTACCAAGCGGATTCTCGTTGGATGCGAGTTTTATAACACTGCTTAAACCCAATTCTCTCTTTATTGTACTTATAGGTCTACCGGCTACATAGCTGCTAAGACCTAAACACTCGCTACGAACTACACTTAAAATGTCCATCCTTCCTCCGCTGATAAAACACTAAATACTATGTAAACAGCATCTGAAAACACAGCAATATTTACATTAATTCCTACACAGCAACACACGGCGCCCATTATAATTTAAATCTATGTGTTTTACAACAATAAATTTCTGATTGCTTAAAGATTGTTTAAAAATTTAACTCACTGCTTGCAAGCATGTAGGCAAAAATTTCCGTAACAATTTTTAAAATACATGTGTTGTATTTGGAAACGACAAACTTGTGCGGCTGATGTTTGCTCTACAGTAAACAGTATAGAATTGACATAAATTCCACAATAGTCTTTGTATGGAACTTTTTGTGTTCAATATTGGTAACAAATGCATTACAATACGCGTAGTTGCGTGCCGGTTTTTAAGAGTTACAAGGACTTGACACAAAATTGAATTGTAGTTATAATAATTAGCAAATGTAGTATGCGAGTGCTAAATAACAAATTGTAGTGGTTGTGGTGTCCAAACAAAAGACTTGGCTTGTTCCTTAATGATGGAAAAACTGGCAAACGTTAGATTTGAATATGTTTTCATCCCTTACCATTTTAATCGTTTTATTGTTTTTAGAAACGTTAATGAATGATAGCCTAATAGAAATTTTTAATGATTTGTAATTATCAGTGCTTGCCGCTTGAGTTTATGAATGTGGGAGAAATTGTAGTAAATTAAAATTATGAGACAAGTATCTACTGAAGTTTTGCAGGATAGGAAAAATAAAATTTTGAATGCAGTTATTTCTCATTATATTAAAACTGGTTTGCCGGTAGGCTCAAATGTTTTAATAGAAGAGTACGATATTCCTCTTTCGCCGGCAACAGTTAGAAACTTAATGTCTGAACTTGAAAAAGAAGGTTATTTAACTCATCCGCATACTTCCGCTGGGAGAGTTCCTACGGATAAAGGCTATAGAAATTATGTGAACACTTTGTCTAATTTGCAGTCGCTTGCTATTAAAGAAGAAAAAAGAATTAGACAAGAATACGAATGTAAACATAGTGAGATTGAAAAAATTTTATCAGAAACTTCAAAAATTTTGTCAGAACTTTCCCGCTACGCTGGTTTTGTTACAGCACCTAAAACGCGTATAGATGAAGTGAAAAACATAGAGCTTGTAAAAATCGGAGAAAATGAAATTTTAGCTATCATAATTGCGGAAAGCGGAATAATAAAGCACAAAAAAATTGAGATAAATCTTGAATCTGAGCAAATAAACGAGCTAAAAAATTTTTTGAACGAAATGTTAAGAGGTGTTTCGTTAGCAAAAGTAAATGAAACTATAGTTGCACATATAAGAGATTTTAAAAAAGAGAAAGATAATTTGTTAGCAGCTGCTGAAAAAATTAGCGATATCTTTTACGATATTCATGAAGAAATTTATATGGACGGAGCGTCAAAGGTTATAGAAATTGCTGCTTTTGATGATTTTGATTCTATAAGATCCATAATACAGTTCAATGAACAAAAAGAAAAATTTATAGAGATGCTAAATAAGTTTGACATCAGCGGAGTAAATGTTGGTATTGGTTCTGAAAATTCTATTAGCGAGTTGAGAAACTTAAGTTTGGTGACAACAGTTTACAAAAACGCTCAAAGACCGGTCGGCGTGCTGGGGATAATTGGTCCAAAACGGATGCAGTACGATAAAATGATTTCGCTTGTTGAAAAAGTTTCGCAGATGTTAAATGACATTTTTAACAAATAAGCCTTTTAATAAGTAGGCGAAAGGAGGTTTAAATTGAACAAAGAAACATTAGAAAAAGAAAAAGCTGTATCTGGAGTAGATTGTCAAGATGAAGAGAACTGCCCCGATGTTGAAAACCCGCCACGTGCAGAAAAGCTTTCTGAACTTGAAGTTTTAAAGCTATCACTTGAAGAAACAAAAAAGCAAAAAGATGATTATTACGATCAACTTCTAAGACTTCAAGCGGATTTTGCAAATTTTAGAAGACGCTGTGAAGAAGAAAAGAAAAAGCATTTAGAGTGGGGAAAAGAAAAGATTCTTGCAAAACAAATATCAATGAACGATGTTTTAGAGCAGGCGCTAAAAAGTGCCAAAAATGGTGGAAAAATAGAAGATATTATCATTGGTCTTGATATGGTAAGTAAAGAATTTGAAAAAACGCTCAAAGAAGAAGGAGTAGAAGAAATAAAATTAGAATGTTTTGATCCTAGTTTATGTGAAGCTTTAGAAGCAGTAGAAAGCGAAGCAGAGGACGGCAAAATCCTTGAAGTTTATCAAAAAGGATACGAAATAAACGGGAGGTTAATGAGAACAGCAAAAGTAAAAGTAGCTAAGAAAAAGGAAGAAGTGAAAGAAGAACAGCAAAGCTGAAAGCGTAGAAATTTAAAAAAAGGAACTAAAAATGGGAAAACTTTTAAATTTGCAATTTATTTTGGTTATGTTTTTGTTTTTGGGATATTCAAATTGTTTTGCACAAGGTAGTGCCGGCAAAAAAATTCTAATAGTTTATTTTTCATGGTCAGGAAACACTAAAGAAGTTGCCAAAGCAATACAACAATCTGTCGGCGGAACTCTTTTCGAAGTAAAAACGCTAAAGGATTACCCAAAAGATTATAATGCTTGCATAGAATATGCTAAACAAGAACAAAAAGAGAATACCCGTCCCAAAATATCTGGTGATGTAAACGACATTTCTTCTTACGATACAATTTTTATAGGTTATCCTAACTGGTGGGGAACTATTCCAATGCCGCTATTTACTTTTTTAGAAAAATATAACCTTTCAGGCAAAACCGTAATCCCTTTCTGCACTCATGGTGGTGGCGGAGCAGGACGTGGCTTTGACGATATAAGAAAACTTTGTCCAAGTTCTAAATTTCTTGAAGGAATTGCAATTAGCGGCTCAAGAGCCGCAAATTCCTTAAAAGATATAGAGGCTTGGGTAAAAAAAATTGGAGTAAAAAAATAAGAAGTAACATGTGTAAAAAAGGAGGAAACGAAAATGGCTAAAATTATTGGAATTGATTTAGGAACTTCAAATTCAGCAGCAGCAGTAATGGAAGGTGGAAAAACAACTCTCATTCCTTCAGCCGAAGGAACAACTTTAGGCGGAAAGGCTTTTCCGTCTTATGTTGCGTTTACAAAAGATGGGCAACTTCTCGTTGGAGAGCCGGCAAGACGTCAAGCGGTAACAAACCCGGAAGGAACTATCAGTGCGTTTAAGAGAAAAATGGGAACAGATTATAAGTACAATGTTAATGGAAAAGATTTTACGCCACAGCAGCTGTCAGCTTTTATTTTGCAAAAAATAAAAAAGGATGCAGAAGCCTATCTTGGTGAAACAATATCAAAAGCAGTTATCACGGTTCCGGCGTACTTTAATGATAACCAAAGGCAAGCTACAAAAGATGCGGGAGCAATTGCTGGTCTTGAAGTTGTTAGACTTGTAAATGAGCCAACGGCAGCGTCATTGGCTTATGGAATAGACAAGGTCGGCAAGGAACAAAAAATTTTAGTTTTTGATTTAGGCGGCGGAACTCTTGATGTAACTATTATGGAAATGGGTGCTGAAGGGACTTTTGAAGTTCTTTCCACTTCTGGAGATACACAGCTTGGCGGAACGGATATGGATAATGCTTTAATAGATTACATCGCAAATGATTTCAAAAAAACTAACGGGATCGATTTAAGAAAAGATAAAATGGCTATGCAGCGTCTAAAAGAAGCTGCTGAAAAAGCAAAAATTGAACTTTCAAATATTTTAGAAACAGATATAAACTTACCGTTTATAACCGCCGATGCTTTGGGTCCTAAACATTTAACGATGAAATTCACAAGAGCTGTTCTTGAAAATCTTGTAAGACCTATAGTTGAAAGATGCAAAACTTCCATTGATCAAGCTGTAAATGATGCAAAACTGCCTGCCGATACAGTTACAAAAATAATTTTAGTTGGTGGACCGACAAGAATGCCGATAGTTCAAAAATTTGTTGAAGATTATGTCGGCAAAAAGGTTGAACGCGGAATAGACCCAATGGAATGCGTGTGTTTTGGAGCTGCAGTTCAAGCAGCTGTTTTGACCGGAGAAGTTAAAGATATACTTTTATTAGACGTCACGCCACTTACGCTTGGAATTGAAACAGCAGGTGGAATAAGAACTCCTTTAATAGATAGAAATACTACTGTTCCGGCAAAACGTTCCCAAATATTTTCAACGGCTGCCGACAATCAGCCCGGCGTGGAAGTAAATGTTCTACAAGGCGAACGACCTATGGCAAAAGATAACTTGTCTTTAGGTAGATTTATGTTAGATGGAATACCGCCGGCGCCTAGAGGTGTTCCTCAAATTGAGGTAACTTTTGATATAGATGCAAATGGAATTTTGCACGTTTCGGCAAAAGATAAAGGAACTGGAAAGGAACAGTCAATTAAAATTTCTTCGTCTACAAAGCTTTCAAAAGACGACATAAACAAATACGTTAAAGAAGCTGAGCAATACGCGAATGAGGACGCAAAGCACAAAGAAGAGATAGAAATTAGGAATGAAGCTGATAATTTAGTTTATTCAGTGGAAAAGAGTTTAAAAGAACATGGTGATAAAGTCAGCCAGGAAGAAAGAGGAAGTATTGAACAAGCTTTAACATCAGCAAAAGAAGCATTGAAAGGAGCAGACGTCGTGCAAATAAAATCTACTAAAGAAGCTCTTGCGACAGCAAGCCATAAATTAGCACAAGCAGTCTATAAAGCTAGCCAATCTCAAGATGCGGCGGGTTCTGCAAACCAAAATGTGCAAACTGCTTCCCAGCAACAATCCGGAAATTCTGGAGATGAAAATGTAGTCGACGCAGAAGTTGTTGATGATAAAAAATAATTAAATTCAAGAAAATTACTAAGCAAGTTGGTGCTTGTTTCTTTTAAGAAATTGAAATACGGTCAGTCATTTTAAAGTTTTAGGTTTTAAAATGATATTTGGATGCAAATTGTTTTGCAAGCTCATTATATAAGAAACAGTATTGCGAAATGTTGAAAGTTGCTGTTTTCTTTTGAGATGTGGTGATTATTGGGTTTTGTTTGCTTAAATACCCTCTGCTAAGCAGAGACAAATCTGTACTGCAATAGTACAAAACGGAGCTTTTATGAAAAAGATGCTGATGTTATGCGTTACAGTTTTTGTAGTTACCTTATTTACAGTTAGTTGCTCAAAGGAAGATAAAGGTGGCGGTGTGTATACTCCTCTTCCAACTGATGGTTGCACTATTGAGATTTATCCTGCTAGCGGGTCAAGTTTTGCTATTAACGATGAAATCCAATTTTATGTTATTACTAGAAAAAATGGAGAAGAAGTAATAGATGACGTGACTTATAGCTTAAAACCTGCAGATGCGAACAATAAAATCACAGTGACTCATATGGGCATATTAGATAAATCTGGAGAAGCAAATAAAAAAGTAATTATCTTTAAAGAAGGACAAAGTGGTGCATCTGCTATAGTAACGATACATTGGAACATAGAAGGTTACTTGGTATCTAATACTGCCCAATATTTTCTTAGTTAAGTAGAAGTTTAAATTATTTGCAATAATGGTTGGTAATTAAATACAGGAAAGCTCTTTGTTTGAGCATTTCCTGTATTTTTTTGTTTTAAATTTACAATGGTGCCTAAAAAATATAGAATTCGCACAGTTTTGATATTTCATCTTTAGCTTTTTGCGTTTTTGCCAAAACGTTATAGAATTTAGTTAAAAATATAAAAAAAGAGGTTTTATGCTAAAAGAAGAACTCGAAAGCACAGCGTTACTTGCAAGACTTTATATTGATGAGAAAGAGAAGGAAAAATATCTTGCAGATATTAATAAGATGTTTGATTATATTGAAGTTTTACAAGAGCCAAAAGTGGGTGATTTAAAACCTACAACTCATGTCACAAATTTAAGAAATGTATGGCGGTCTGATGTTGTAAAGTGCTGTCCAAAAGAACTTGTTAATAAAATTTTAGATGGTGTTCCTCAAAGAGAAGGTTCTTTTTACAAAATAAAAAAAGTTATTGATGCTCAATAGCTTTAAAAATGAGATGGTTTTATGATAAAAGCAATTTATCTTAAAAATTCACAGGTTTTTACAGATTTTGATGCTACAAACATAGCAAAAATTTATGAAGAAGGTGTAGATATTATTTGGGTAGATATTCATTTAGATCGGCATGAATTGACGACTGTCGAAACGTCACTTCTTGCAGAAACATTTAAATTTCACTACATGTCTATAGAAGATTGTCTTTTTCCGCAGTATTATCCAAAAATGGAAGAATTTGAAAATTATCTTTTCGGAGCGATTCATGGCATTCAACTTAAGCCAAATTATTACCAGGAATTTGACGATAGCATTTACGAATTAAATCTTTTTATAGGAGATGGTTTTGTAGTTACGGTTCACATTGAGGAACTTTTTTTTATAGAAACTCTTTTTGAAAAATGCAAGGCAAGTCCACCTTTGATTGAATTAAAAAACATAGAAAAGTTGCTTTACAGTATTTTTAATAAAGTTGTTTCCAGTTATGAGTTTACTTTAGAAAAAATTGACAATAAAATTGAAGATTTAGAGGATGAAATTATTAAAAACCCTGAAAGCAGTGCAATAGAAGAAATCCTTGATACTAAAAAAATTATTTTCGCTATGAGAAAAATTGCCGAACCACAACAATCAGCTTATCTTTATTTTACACGTGCAGGCAAACATCCAGTTCCAGAGGAGGCTTTGGTATATTTCAGAGATATTTGCACGCAAAGTGCAATGATAAATCAAGCTATATTGCTGCGCAGTCAGATGGCAATGACTTTGCTTGAGATTTATATGTCTAGCATTACAGTTAAACTTACAGAAATCACAAAATTTTTGACAATAATTGCAACTTTGCTGCTACCTGTTCTTATAATATCTGGCTATTATGGCATGAATATTAAATTTCCTGAATATTCAATTTTTGGAGAAAGTGGTGCTTGGTTTTTTGCATTGTCTTTGATGGTTGTTTCCATTGTGGCAATGGTTATATATTTTATAAAGAAAAAGTGGTTTTAAACTTTAATAAAAGAGGATTTATGGATGAAATTTTGACTATCAGAGTTCAAGATTTAAGAGCAAAAATGGCAAATGGAGAGGTTAAAAGCGTCGATGTCGTAAAGTCTTGTTTTGAAAAAATTAAGAAAGTAGATGGAAAAATTAGGGCTTTTTTAAAATTGAATGAAGAACGTGCTGTAATTGAAGCACAAAAAGCAGATGAAAAAATCAAATCAGGAAGTGAAATTTCAATCCTTGAAGGAGTTCCTATCGCGATAAAAGACAATATAATGATAGACGGTGACAGCATGACTTCAGCCTCAAAGTACCTCAAAAATTACATTTCTCCTTATGATGCTACTGTCATAGAAAAGTTAAAAAAAGCAGGTGCAATTTTTATAGGTAGAACAAATATGGATGAATTTGCCATGGGTGGCTCTACTGAAACTTCTGCATATCAAAAAACTGCAAATCCTTGGGATATAGAAAAAATACCCGGTGGATCTTCTGGTGGAAGTGCGGCATCTGTTAGTGCTGCAATGTCGCCTTGGGCTTTAGGGTCTGATACTGGCGGTTCTGTAAGGCAGCCTGCAGGGTTTTGTGGTATTGTTGGGTATAAACCGTCTTATGGATTGATAAGCAGATATGGAGTTTGTGCTTTGGCATCGTCTTTTGATCAAATTGGAGTTTTTGCAAGATACGTAAAAGATGCAGCTTTGCTTACAAGTATTATTGCTGGAAAAGATTATAGAGATCCAGTTTGTGAACCTTTAGAATTTATAGATTATACTGAAAACATAGATACTGAAACTTTAAAAAATTTAAAACTTGGGATTCCAAAACAGCTTTTAGATTATAAAATTGATGATGTTGTAACAAAATATTTTAAAGATGCTGTAAATAAATTAGAGCATTCTGGAGCAAATATTGTAGAAATTGACATTCCCGCTTACAAATACGTTCCTGCTTTGTATAAAGTTATTATGTGTGCTGAAGTTTCTGCAAATATTGCTACTTTCGATGGAATTCGTTATGGGTATAGAAGTCCGAACGGTAAAAATTTAAATGACGAATACGCAAAATCCAGAGGTGAATCTTTGGGCTATGAAGTTAAAAAAAGAATTCTTTTTGGAACTTATGTTTTAGGAGCAAAAAATTATCACAGATGTTATCATCAAGCACAAAAGGTGCGAACTTTACTGATAAATCAAACAAATGACGCTTATAAAAAATGTGATTTTATTTTCACGCCTGCAACTTTGCAAATGCCTGTGAAATTTGGAGAAAGTTTGCCTGAAGAATGCGATATCTTTCTTACAGCTGCCAACCTTTCTGGTTTGCCGGGAATTACTGTTCCTTGTGCTTTTGCTGATGGAATGCCCTTGGGAGTGCATTTTATGGGCGATAGATTTTCTGATAAAAAATTATTTCAAGTTGCTGAAGCATTTGAGAAAATTTCAAATTTTGATAGAAAAAAAACACCTTTTTAAAAGTTAAATATGTTGTTTGTTTTGGCTTGGTGTCGTACGTTTGCAAAAAAACTATGCATAAAGGAAAATGTTTTGAGAAAAGTCTTATTTTTTATCGATGCTTTGTTCAAAAGTTTTAGAGTTTTTACGTTATTTTCATTTTTTTCAGCTCTGTTATTTTTAGTTGTGCAAAATAGCCAAGCTCAGTATACAGTGGCAGATTATAATGGTTTATATCAAGCTATTGGTTCTACTTCTACTACCACGGTGTCTATAACTTTTGGCAACGATATAAATGTTTCTGGCAACAACGCTTTAACTACAGGCAACAATTCTTATGGCTATACTTTAAATGGCAACAACAAAACAATTAGGTTCGATAATTGGACAAACGGTACTGCTTTTACAGTCAATAGCGGTATTTCTTTCAACAATTTTAATTTAATTTCTATCACAAATTTAGGTGCTGCTTCTATTTTTGCACTTAACAATACGGCAAATTTCTATAGTTCAGTCAATGCTACAAGCGTAAATGGTGGGAACGTATTCTGTTTTAACAATAATGGAAAAGTTAACTTTGCTGGGTATAATATTGACATGTCTAATATACAAAATGGTAAAGGTTTTTTGTTTTATGGTACCAATGCTTCATTGGAAGGCAATTCAGACTCAAAAGTTACAATTTCTACTATAAAAAATGATGGTTATAACTCTGCTTTCCAAACTACTATTGCGTCTGAAGAAGTTTATATTTCAAGCGGATCTTTTACGATTCCTTCCTTTAGTGTAAATGTCACAAGAGGAAATAGTGCTTCTGGTTTTTGGTTTAGCAATAGTAGTAACGCTACTGTTAAAAATATTTATTTTATAGATATTTCTGCAGTTAGCAATTCTTACTTTAATATATCAGAAAACAATCGTCCGCAGATTACATTTGCGCCTGGTGTTATATTCTCAGACGACATAGTTGATGTTGATATCAGACTACCTACTACAGGAGGTAATTCGGCATTTTTTGCTGATAGTAGCACAGTTAGGTTTGAAGGTATCAATACAATTAACGTTTCAAATATCACAGGGTCTTCAGCTTTTTTATTTAATAACAGCAATGTTACATTTGATAACATTTCTTCAATAAGCCTAAAAAATATTTCACCGATTGATAGCAACTCTTTGAAATACTCAATTAATGCAGGACCTGGTACTGTTTCAGTTGGACCTGACATGTATGAAACTAGAAATATCACAGTTAACATTTCTATTGCTGGTACGATGGGAGGGTATGGTTTTGGTTTTAATAATAGCAATGTTACATTTAATAGCAATGTGTCAGCAATAGAAGTTACGGGAGTGACAAATGGTGCAGCTTTTATGGTTAATGGAGGACAAGTTAGCATATCTAATTCAAATCTTAATATTTCAGGCAATTCTAACTTAAATACTTCACTTAATTATGGCGGTGGAGCAATTTTTGCCTCCAACGAAGCAACATTGCAGTTTAATTTGAATAGTGCGAGCAAGCTCACCAATAATACCGCTTTATTTGGTGGTGCCATATATCTCAACGACAGCGCCAAGTTAACGCTTTCGCCTGTTTCTGGAACGCTTACAATTGAAGGAAATACAGCAGGGTTTAACAATGTTTCTGTAAGTGGTCTTGGAGGGGCAGTATTTATTGGTGGTGGTGCCAATTTAACATTATCTGGAAATGTAGTGTTTAAAAACAATTATAGGTTAAATGTAGCAACAACAACAGAGCGGGTTTTAAATGATATATATCTGCAAGGCGGAACTATAAATATAAATTCTGGAGCGAACATCCAAATTTTGAGTGGAATTGGAGGAAGCGGTGGAATCACTAATAGCGGGGGCGAATTGCAATTGATGGCTTCGGCTGAAAATTACACTGGAAGGTATACTCAAAATTCAGGTAAATTGTTGGTATCAGCTACAAGTTTTAATGGTATTCATAACATAACTGGTGGAGAAATGAATTTTTTAGCAAATTCTTACCTATCGCAGTATGCACAAATTGCAGTTTCCGGACAAGGAAAAGTAAATATAGAAAACTCTGCAGTATTTGAGTTTGGTCATAATGTTTTATCGGGAAATGGGATATTAAACAATTCAAAAGGTGCTACCTTAAACATAACCGGCAACAATGGAGAATTTATTGGAGTTTATAACCAAACTTCTGGGAATATTAACTTATCCGGGCTTTTTTTCGGTGGGGTTAGCAATATAAATGCTGGAAATTTTAATGTTAGCGATGGTGCTTCATTTTTTTCTTCTGCTGTAATAAATTTAGCTGCAAATTCCCAGATGAAATTTGATATTGAAGGTATGGTAGGCGTAGATGATGAAATAATAGGAGTGAACTTCGCTAGTGCCATAAATGGATCAGGGTCAATACTTAAAACTGGCAATGGAGAATTGATATTTTCTAGCAGATCCGTTGGATTTACAGGAACTTATACTCAAAATAGCGGAACAACAACGATGTCTAGCGGAACGTATTTTTCAGGGACAAGCTACATAAATAATGGTCTTCTCTTTTTTGATATGAATAGCAATGGCAATGTGCAATCTAAAATTCAGCTGGCTGGGCCATCTACACTTGAAGTAAGATCAGGAAGTCCTATAGACTTTACAAAAGGAATTAGCGGAACCGGAAAAATCATAAACAACGCTGATGGTTACACTGTAATGACAATCAGCGGAGATTCTTCAGGTTTTACTGGCACTTATATTCAAGAAAGCATGGGAATTTTACGCGTATCATCCAATGCTTTTAACACTACCTACGCTTTCTCATCGTCTAATAATTTAGGAACAATAGAGCTTGCCACAGGTATAAAATTATCTGCGAACACAAAATTTTCATTAAACGCTGGAAACACTTTAAACATATCTATGAATAGTGGTCAGTTAAGTTTTGGTTCAGGCGTTGTATCAGGAGCCGGAGTAATGCTCAAAACTGGCAATGCCGACCTAAACATAACAGGTAACAATTCAGGATTTACAGGAAATTTTATTCAGACAGCTGGTGCAACAAATATAAACTCTAACTATTTTGTTGGAATAAGCAGCATAAATGGTGGAACGCTAAATTTTAATTCAGGTTCGGCTTTCACCTCAGATGGCAGCGAAAGTATAACTTTACATTCTGGAACAATAAACGTAAATGCAAATTTGCAAGGTTATAAAGGGTATTATTCTCAACTTTCAGGAACATTAAACGTAAAATCTGCTGCTTTTGATTTTGTACACAATATATTGGCAGGAACTGTAAATATAGAAAATGGAGCTATTGTTTCTGAAAAATCCGGTTTTTCTCTAGCTTCTGGGTCTATTTTAAACTTAAACGTGTCCCAAAGTGTAGATTTTGCAGGCGTAATATCAGGATCAGGGACCATCAACAAAACTGTGAATGGAACAGTAAAGCTTTTTTCAGATTATAGTGGTTTTACAGGTCGTTACTATCAAACAGCAGGAACAATTGCATTTAGTGGAACTTCTAGATATTTTACAAACGCTAGCAGTATTACAGGTGGAACAGTGATATTTCAAGATGCTTCTTCGACTGCTAATGATAAGGGTGAAATATGTTTATATGGCAATAGTATTTTTCATGTCAATACTACAGGTGATGTACGTTTTGCTTCTTTTGAAGGTGATGGCAACATAATTAAAGATTCTACCGGGTCTTTGAGAATTATGAGCAATAGTTCTAAATTTAATGGAAAATACACGCAATATGCAGGCGAAATATCATTTTTTGGCGGTCTTTTCGATAGCACTTTTGATTTAATAGGCGGTTCTGTTCTTTTAAACGATGGAATAGAATTTTCAACAAACACTAAATTTAGCATAGGTGAACAAGCCTCTGTTGTTATTAGCGGGAATTCAGGAAGTATCTATATTAGTTCAAATGTCATTGCTGGAAAAGGAACTTTAGAATTAAGTGGATCTGTAAGTGTTGAGATGGTAGGTAGAAATCCGGATTTTACAGGTAAATTTCTTATGAATGGTGGTCAGGTATCTGTTGGTTCTGTGTATTTTACAGGTATCAGTAGCATAACAGGTGGTATTCTTACATTTAGAGAAGGTTCAACTATTGGAACTGCAGATGTAAGGGTTTACGGAAGCGGAAACATAATTTTGGATGCCTATGATTTTGAATTTTCAGCGAATACTAAAATTAGTGGTGATGGAATTTTGACCAACGCGGGCAGCGGAACATTCAAGCTTCTTGGCGGAACAGATAAATTTAATGGAACATATTCGCAACAAAATGGTGGGACCACTATAGCAAAGACCCTTACTTTTGGCGGAGAACATGAAATTTTAAGTGGTAATTTTATTTTTGACTCTGGTTCAGTTATAGCTGATTCAGCCACTTTTTACTTTAAGAACAGTACCGCAACAGTTAAAACAAATGAAAGTTTAACTTTTACAGTTATTGAGGGAAATGATAATAGCTATTTTCATAATGATGGTGGCGGAGAAGTAACTTTAAAAGATAGCTGTTGGGATTTTGAAGGCGAGTATAGCCAAACTGGCGGAGTACTTAAAGTTTATAATAAGTTTTTTGTAGGTGATTGTATCATCAATGGTGGAACTGTAGAATTGCTTGGCACCTCAGATATGTGGGGAGTAGGAAAGAAATTTGAACTTACCAATGTTGGAACAAATACTGCAAAGCTTTTGATAAAAAGTACATCTACAATTGAAGTCGATCCAACTATTATAGGAAATGGTCTTATAGAAAAACATGATTTGGGAACGGTTAAATTCCTTTCAGACAACAAAGGTTTTACAGGTGTTTATAAGCAATATGCTGGCGGGATGGAGATTTCTTCATTTAGCTTTAACACTATGCATGAGATTTATGGCGGAAATGTGATATTTGAAACAGGCGTGCAATTTCCGTTAGATGCAAAGTTCACATTTGCGCAAGGATCCACTTTGACTATCAGAGCAGATAAATCAGACGGCAGACAAAAAATGATTTTTCAAGAAAATTTCATTTCAGGAACCGGAACTATAATTAAAAACGGCACTATAGAATTGAACATAAACCACGATTTTTCAAAATTCAATGGTCATTTTTTTCAAGAAGATGGTCTAACTGTTGTTAGTGCTAGTGGAACATATTTTAATGTTGTAAGTAGCATTACTGGTGGAACATTGCAGTTTAATATCTATAATGAGGCCGCATTACCTACAAATGAAACGCAAGTTTGGGGAAAAGGAATTATCCAAATAAATTCTACCAATTCTTTTACTTTGCCACAGCTTTTTAATGTAAAAGGCAATGGTTTGATATCACATACTGGATCGGGGTCAATTACTTTAAAAAATACAATAAAAGATTTTACTGGAACTTTTCAGCAAACAGAAGGAATTGTTATAGTTGATACTACTGTGTACAATAGTTTTAGCGTTACTGGTGGAACGGTTTTGCTTAATCCAAATGCTCTTTTAAGCACTAGTACAGTTTTTGACCTTTCGCATGCGTCTGGGAAATTAGATATACAAACGTCATCGGCATTAAATATTTCCAGATGGGCTTTGCGTGGAATGGGAACAGTTGTAAAAAACAATTTGTCAGACATAAATATAACAGGAGACAATGAACGTTTTCAAGGCTTATACATAGTAGATAGCGGAACTACAAATGTGTATGCTAAATATTTTGTAGGCGAAACAAGTGTTACAGCCGGAGTTTTAAATTTCAAAACTGGTTCAAACCTTACAACTGGTATCATAAGATTGTATAGCCAAAACTCTACTTTAAATATGGATGCTGTTAATATTTCTACTTTTTCTGGAAAATTTGCTGGTGATGGGATAATTAACAAAAACGGAACAAATAGATGGGTCTTAAATGGAGATAATTCAGAGTTTACAGGTAAATACAATCACCATAGTGGATCTTTGATTATTGGAGCAAATTCTGTAGCTGTGGTTCCTGCGAAAGCTTTTAATACCACGTATAATATAAATGTTGGAATTATTGAAATAAGCAGCGGTATTGAAATGAGTTCAAATACTAAGTTTAAGCTAGCAGATGTTACAACAATGTCTATTACGTCGGCTGCTGATTTGCATTTTGATTCGGCACGAATGTTTGAAGGCGATGGAAAATTAATAAAAAGTGGGAATGGACAGTTGTATATAACAGGCGATAATAGAGGTTTTACAGGTGATTTTTTACTTTCAAGTGGAAAAGTCATTGTTAGTTCGCATTATTTTGTAAACACAAGTAGCATCGTAGACAGTGGTATTTTAGAATTTAGAGAAGGTTCTGAATTTGAAAAATCCACTTTGCAAGTCTGGAATGGCGGAACGCTATCACTTGCGCTTGATACAAATTTTACATTAAGTTCTACAACAGACTTATCTGGAGATGGAATACTCCACAAGTCTGGATCAGGTGTTTTGATGCTTTCAGGAAATCCAATAAAATTTACAGGTTCTTACACTCAAAGTTCAGGAATATTATACGTAGCGACGTCGGCATTTGATAAAACGCATCGCATAGAAGGTGGAAATGTTGTACTGACTTCCTCGCAATCAGTTCTAAACGCCAACACAAAATTTAACCTCATAAATCAGGGAACATTATCTATTTGGACAGAAACAAACAAAGGACTCATTTTTACCGATAATGTGGTGTTTGGGAATGGAATAATAATAAATAATGGTAGCGGGTCATTGAATATTTTGGGAAGTCAAAATAATTTTAATGGTTTATATGTTCAAACTTCTGGAACAACTACCATTGCCGCAAATGCTAGGTATTTTACAGGAATTAGCAGCATTGCTGGAGGCGTTTTGAATTTTGATAGAGATTCAAGCTTGATTGGTGGTAAAATGCAAGTTTATGGCGGAGAGGTCAATTTTACTTCTGCTTCGGTAAATATCGCAAATTCTAAAGAATCGGCATTTTCAATCTATTCGGACGCAAAAATTTCTTTTAATTACTCATCTATGACTTTCTTTGCTAATAATGCAGAGCTTGAAAATGGTGCTGCTATCTATTGCGAAAACATAATTCAGACTTTGGGGTCATTTATGAATTTTAGAGATAATCGTGCCAACAAGGGCGGAGCAGTTTATGTGGCTAAAAATTCTACAGCTGTTTTTAACGGTCAAGGTAGTTGGACTGGCAATATTGCAACTGCAAATGGTGGTGCGATATATGCTTCAAGTGGAAGTTATATTTCAATTAGTGCTGTAGACGGTGATATTACTTTTAAAGATAATACTATTGCAGCTTCTATCAAGAATGATATTTTTATGGAAGATAAAGCTGTGGTTTCTTTTGATAGTCGAGACAACTGCAGCATTTCAATTAATGGCGGTGTACTTTCTTCATCAGATAGTTTTGCTTCAATTGAAAAAACAGGGAATGGTTATTTAAAATTGATGGGCGAAAATCAAATTAGCGGAAATTTATTATTAAAAGAAGGAATTTTAAGCGTATCCGATAGCGGTGCTTACAAAATTGGCAACACGTACATTTACGGAAATGCAATGTTAGACATGAGTAGCAATACTTCAAAAGCTAGCAGTTTTAATAGCGAAAAATTCATAATTTCGTCTGCTGACTCTAGAGTAAAACTCGATTTTATTCCTAGCTTATCTACTGAAGGGTATTATTTAAGCGATACAATATACGCGTCAACTGTTTCTTTAAACGGTATTTTAGATATAAATGCAAAACTTGGTTCTTACTTGGATAATGAGTTTGAAATAGTTGTTTCAAGCAGTGGTATTCCGATAGAGGGACAATTTTCTACTGTGACAATAAACAGTGATAAATTGAAATTTGAGGTATCCTACAATGCCGAAAATGGATTTGGTGAATTAGGTAAAGCTATAGTAAAAATAACAGGGTTTTATCAGTCTGATTTTAGCAAGCTTCTTGACCTACGTGAGAACGAGAAGTCGGTTGCCCAGAGTTTAGACGCAATTTCAGCTGACAAATCTATTGTGGATACACCACTGTATTACATCATAAATGACACATGGGATAATGCCAAAAATTATGGTGAAAAAAATATTTTATTTGCTATTTCGCCTTATTTTTATGCAAACGTGATAAGAAGTGTCGCACTAGGATATGAAAGCAAAGATATTTACAACAAAAAAGACGATGCGTGGATACAAGTGATAGGAGGTTATAGAAAATACAATGCTGATGAAAGTTCTAATTTTAAATTTGAAGATAGTTCTTACGGTATAATGCTTGGAGCTGCAAAGACGTTCAATAAGATACGCGGTGGTGCTTTTATTAAAGTTTTACAAAATAGCTTAAACCAAGGTGGTTCATGGTCTGAAGTTTTTAATTTAGGATTAGGTTTTTACGGTGGGACATCTTTGGTGGATACTTTTGATGTAAAATCACTCATATCAATGACAATAAATAATTTTAGCGTCAATAGGTTGTTAGATTTTGAAAACGAAAATTTACAGGACGGAAAAATTGCTTTTGCTGATTTATTGGCTTACACTTTGACCACCGATGTCGAGATAAGTTATCCCTTATTGGAAAAAGCAATAAATATTAAACCTTTTTTAGGTATTGAGAATAAAGTTGTTAGTTATGGTAATTTTAGTGAAAAAAGAATTAGACCGTTAGCACTTGAATTTTCCGGTGGTTCATATGTAAGAAACACAGCACGTTTGGGATCAGAAATAGGTTACAACGCTGGTACTTGGAGTTTTAATTTCACATATCAGGGCGATTTGCTTCTTTCAGGCGAAGAACCTAGCGTAAAAGCTACACTAATAGGAGTGAACAACTATTTTGAAGCAAAGGGTTTTAAAGAAAATGGTCTTTCTTTGACAATGTCTTTTGGTATTGAGAAACAACTTGCTACATACAGTAAAAATGTAAAATTTTTCGCATACGCAAATTATTATGGTGGCGATAATTACGAAACTATCAGCGGACGAATTGGTGTTAAATATCTTATGTTGCCTCCTGATGAAAAAGTGATGGCTGGTAAACCAAGAGGCTACAAAACAAAGCGCTTAAAAAAGTCTATTCGCAAAGAACATGAGAGAGTTATTGTTTCTGAATATTTCTCTCGGAATGTATTTCAATCATTTAAACGTTATTTGGAAGAACTTGGTCTTAATAACTTTTCAGATAAAGACATTTCTAATGTTTTGTTTGTCAGAGACAAGTTGCGTTTTTGGGTTAAAGTTGACGATTCCGGCAACGTTCAAAACGGCAGTTATTTGCTTAGAATTCTTAGAAAAGTAGCTGAAAGAAGAAAAGAGCTTGAAGTAAGAAGGAACGAATCATTGTATTACGATGAGAGCGAAGAGGACGTTCCGGTAGAATATAAAGAAGGTTATGATATTGATGCTATGGATCAAATGCTTGATAAGCTGCAAGACAAAAGTCCAGCAATAGCTGAAAAAGAGGAAAATTATGCTTATATAGAAAAAATCGGAGTAAAACGTAGGAGAATTGATAAATTTACAGAAAGAATTACGTTAACTGGGGTTGATTTTGGCGAAAGCAGTCATAACTTAAACATCAAAGCAAGAAATATTTTATTAAACATTGCCAAGAGGTCATTTATTAATTCAGATATAAAGAAAATAGTAATTGAAGCACACACTGACGACGATGTCGCTTCAACTTTTGAAAATATGCTGATTTTGAGGAGATCTATTGTGGTGACAAGATTCTTAGAAAACAACGGGGTTCCGCTAGATAAAATTGAATATTTAAATTTAGAGTCAAGGTTTCCTATTGCTTCAAACGATACTGAAAAAGGTAAAGAATCTAACCGTAGAATTGAAATTTTTATTGAAAAACAGCGAGACAAACAGACTACCAAGTAAATGAACGGCAAGTCAGAATTGCAAACGGTACTATTTCTTTCGTTTTTATTTAGACAAACAAAAAAAGCTGATTTTTAAAATCAGCTTTTTAAAGTTCCAACAATTTGCGATGTTTTACTTCTTTTTTCCAACAATTTTAAACACTTTCGTTCCACAATCAGGACACACACCCGATATTGCGTTCATGCCATTTTTCATAACTACATCACTAGGATCTTTTATCTCAACTTGCTTTTTACATTTCATGCATCTTGCTTGCGCCATTGCAATTTCCTTTTAAATTAAATTTTGTTCATTTTATTATTTTTTGTCAGAGTCGTTTTCCATTTTTTTAGAAAGATTATTCAGTTTGTCAGCAACCCACTTGATACCCACCGACATTTTTTTTCCACCTTCGTCCAGAGCAGATTTTCCTAAATTTTTGACTGCAGACTTCAATTCACTTCCTGCTTCCTTTAATTCTTTTTTAACTTCACTTTCTTCTTTCTTAGAACAACCAGAATTGCTGCAAGTTTCTGTAGAATTTTCCACTTCTTTTTCCTTGTTGCAATCATCTAGTATCATAGCTAAACCTCCTTTAATGCTTTTCTTGCAATATCTCTACGATAGTGCATACCTTCGAAATGCAGTTTTTTAACTTGATTATAAGCGTTATCAATGGTGCATTTCAAAGATTTACCAACGCAAACTACATTTAAAACTCTACCTCCATTAGTATAAAATTTACCATTTTTTAAGCTGGTTCCAGCATGAAAAACAAAAGAGCTAGCAGTGTCTATATTATTTAATCCTTTAATTTCAAAACCTTTCTCAAAAACTGCCGGGTAACCTGATGAAGCAAGAACCACACAAACTGCAAATTCGTTCTTCCAAATTATTTCAGTGCTGAAAAGTTTTTTGTTCAAAATCGCAGTACAGATATCGGAAAAATCAGTTTCAAGCAAAGGCAAAACGCTTTGTGTTTCTGGATCCCCAAGTCGACAATTGAACTCTAATACGTAAGGCTTATCAACATTTATTATAACACCAACATACAAAACACCGCTATAATCTAAATTTTCAGCTTTTATCCCTGCAAAGACTTTTTTTATTATTTCGTTTTCTACACGTTCATTAAATTTTTTGCTTACCGAAGGAACTGGAGCATATGATCCCATCCCTCCAGTATTTGCACCTTCGTCGTTATCATTTACACGCTTGTAATCCTGAGACACAGGCATAAGCGAATACGAAACTCCATCCGTAAATACAAGATACGACAATTCGCTACCATCTATAAATTCTTCTATTATAATTTTTGCACCAGACACACCGAGAACTCGTTTATTCATCAGATTGTCGACTATTTTTTTAGCATCCACTATTCCATCGCATATATAAACGCCTTTTCCAGCAGCAAGACCGTCGGCTTTTATTACAACTTTTTTGCTTTGTGGCCAACTTTCCAAAAACTTAAATGCATCGTCTGCGTTGCCGAAAGATCTAAAATTGGCAGTTGCGATGTCATACTTTTTCATAAATTCTTTTGCGTAAACTTTGCTTGATTCAAGACGAGAAGCTTGCTGAGAAGGAGCTATTATTTTTAAACCTTTAGCCTTAAAAAAATCAGATATTCCTTGCGATAAAGGCACTTCTGTTCCTACAAATGTAAAATCTATATTTTCACTTACCGCAAATTCGCTAAGTCGTTCAAAATCGCAAACATCGATATCAATGCACTTGGCAACTTGAGATATACCGCTACTTCCAGGAGCACAGCAAACACTCGAAATATTTTTGCTTTGTGCAAGCTTTGCACATATAGAATGCTCCCTACCACCAGAACCTATCACTAAAGCTTTCATAGTTAATTAAAATATGTATTTATCAAAAAATTTAACAGATAGCACAAACATAATAAACGAGACTATTAAAGTAACTATCATAGCCTTCCAACTCTGGCTTACAGCAGATTTTTTACTCATTCTTATTTCAAACGCGTATTTAGAACGAATTTCTTTACTCAAATCCGCATATTCTGTAAAATGCTTACAAATAGCATTTTCTATTTTCCAAGTTTTGTTGACCAAGCAAAAAATTTTTGCGTTTCCAATATTATCGACTTTATCGTCAGCCTTAAATAAACAATTTATGCAAGAATTCATGATACAATCTCCATGTAGTATATAGTGTACACTACCAGCGAGTGTAATAAAAAGAGTAGTGATTGTCAAAAATGTGCAAAAGAAAGCAAAGACGAAAAAATACAATTTTTTAAATACTAAACAATCAACGTCATGACAAATTGGCATAGAACAAACGATTAACTACCATGTTTGCCTATTTTTCTGAAACCTTTTTCTTTGAGATTTAATAATGCGTTTTTCCAAAATTCTTGAATAATTTAATTGTGCTTTCTTAATAACTATTATAGAAATTTAGAATTTTTTTGAATCTTTTTATAGAATTGTTAGAATAGATGAAGTGGATATTTATTTACACTGGGCTAGAATATCCATAATGTTTTTGCAATTTAGGTTGTAGATTCTCTGCAAGGCATTAAAGCTTTCTAATTTTGCACAACAATCTGGAGTATAAAATTTGCTTCAATAAAGCGTGTTGTTTTAAAACGAAATGTTGCAATTTCTCTTCGGCCCGTGGGTTTTAAGTTAAATTAAAAAACGTTAAACGTTATAAGGAATTCTGCAAAAAATTCATTGGATAGTAGAACTAATTTTTAATGCGAGGAATATTATGTCGCTACAAGTTGTGGGAGTAACGGTTAGATCATTAAAAGAAATTGAGTATGCCGATACAAGTCATTTTGAGCTGAATGTTGGAGAGAAAGTGATAGTTGAGACAAATCATGGTCTTGAATATGGTACTGTGTGTGAAAAAGAAAAAGTTGTAGAAGCTCGCAGTAAAGATTTTTCAAAAATAGTTAGAAAGCTTTCCGAGTTTGATAAGAAAAGAATTGAAAGAAACGAGCAAAAAAACGCGCAGACGCGCATAAAAGTTATTCAATCCGTGGCCAAGCACAACCTTGATATGAAGCTTACAGCTGTAGAATACACGTTTGATCGCTCAAAGCTTTTTGTTTACTATACTTCTGAATCTAGAGTTGATTTTAGAGAGTTGATTAAAGATTTAGGTCATGATTTAAAAACAAGGATTCAAATGGTTCAAATTGGAATGCGTGATAATGCTAAGATAGTTGGAGGTATCGGAACATGTGGACAGACTATATGTTGTAAAACTTTTTTGAAGGACTTTACACCTGTTACAATAGAAATGGCAAAAGAACAAGATTTATCGTTAAATTCATCAAAACTTGTAGGACTTTGCGAAAGACTTATGTGTTGCATAGCCTATGAAAGCGATTATTATGCGAAAGTAAAAAAAGAATTGCCGGACATTGGAACTATAATTTTAACTCCTGGCGGAAAAGCAAAGCTTGTCGCAATAGATTGCATAAAATTAATTGTCACTGTAGATATTGGTAACAGAACGTTTAAAAATTATACTGTAGAAGAAATAAAGAAAGGAAATCCAAAATGAAATTTTATATTACAACGCCTATTTATTATGTCAACGACATTCCGCATATCGGACACTCTTATACGACTATAGCTGCAGATGTTTTAGCAAGGTGGAAAAGGTTAAACAATTACGATGTGTTTTTTTTGACAGGAACTGACGAACACGGTGCAAAAATTGCCGCTGCCGCAGAAGCAAAAGGTAGAACTCCTCAAGAATTGTGTGATGAAATGAGCCTCAAGTTTAAGGAAGCTTGGGATATATTAAATATTTCTTATGACACATTCATACGCACTACTGAAAGTAAGCACATAAAAAGCGTTGAAAAAATTGTTCAAACTTTGTTTGACAAGGGTTTAATTTTTAAAAAGAAATATGAAGGTCTTTATTGTGTGGGTTGTGAAAGGTTTTACGCTCAAAAAGATTTAGACGAAGATGGCTGCTGTGCATTTCATAAAACAAAACCCGTTTTGCAATCTGAAGAAAATTATTTTTTTAAGCTATCGCTTTTTCAAGAGGCTATTTTGGAAAGAATTACAAACTCAAGCAATAAAGATTATATTGAAATTCTCCCTGAAGAAAGAAAAAACGAAATTGTTGGTAAATTGAAGCTTGGTCTCGAAGATGTTAGTTTTTCAAGAACTGCTATTGAATGGGGAATACCACTTCCTTTTGACAAAACACAAACAGTATATGTTTGGGTAGATGCTTTGATAAATTATATTACAGGCGTTGGCTATCCAGACGACGAAGAGAGATTTAAAAAGTACTGGCAGGCGGAAGTTCATTTAATGGCAAAAGATATTTTGTGGTTTCACTCAGTGATTTGGCCTGCGATTTTAATGGGAACAGGTCTTGCCACACCTAAGACAGTTTATTCGCACGGTTTTTTTACTCTAAATGGTAATAAAATGTCTAAATCTTTAGGAAACGTAATTTCTCCTAAAGAGCTTGCGGATAAGTACGGAGTAGATGCTGCACGCTACCTTGTCGTTACTTTAATCCCTTTCGGACCCGATGGCGATATTTCTTGGGAAGCACTAGACTTAAAATATAATATAGACTTAGCCAATAATCTTGGAAATTTAATTTCAAGAACTATAAAAATGGCTGAAAAATACTTTGAACTTAAAGTTCCGGATACTTTTGTAGAGTTAGAGCTTGCAAAAAAAACAGCAGAAATTTTAAAAGAAAATTTTAACGAAAACATGAATAAACTTCTATTCCATAAAGCTGGAGAAGCTTTGCAAAGTGCAATAGACATTGTAAATAAAGCAATTGAAAGCGATGCACCTTGGAGACTTGCAAAAACTAATACACAAAAGCTTGCAAAATGCCTTTTTTCCTACTTGCAGGCAATAGATGTTATTGCAATTCATTTTTTTTCATTTATGCCAGAAATTTGTAAAAAAATCTGGAAAATATCCGGTGCAAGCGGAAATATTGAAGATGTTGCCAAAAAATATTTTGCAGACAACATTTTACCGGAAAAAGGATTTTCTATCGTGAACTCGACACTTTTTCAACCTGGCGTTTTGTTTCCCCGGCTTTGAACATTTTGTGATGAACTTTTCCCGGCTTCTTGTGCTGTATTTAGTGTAAAAGGTTGCGATTTGGATTTTTGACAAGTGCTGTTTTGGTATATCAAAGTCGAAAAACTTTTAATGCTGGTAACAAATTTTAGTACAGTAGAGAGCGGTATGAAAGAAAAATACAATATAATTGGAATGAGCTGTGCTGTTTGTGCAAAGCATGTTGAAAAAGCAGTAAGGCAATTACCTAATATCGCAAACGTGGAAGTAAATCTTTTGCAAAATTTTATGCTTGTAGATTATGATGAAACTAAAATAAAAAGCGATGATATTGTTAAAGCAGTCCAAATAGCAGGTTATGACGTTTCTTTACCTTTGCAAGAGCAAAGTAAAAAAAAAACGATAAACAACAACTTATAATTTCAAGTATAGCTTTAATTATCCTTTTGTATTTTTCAATGGGAGTAATGTTAAACTTTCCTTTTTCATCAACGTTTCCTTTAGCTTACAATGCATTTATCCAACTTCTCCTGTCATCATTTATAATATTTGCAAATAAAAAATTTTTTCTATCAGGGCTTAAATCGCTTTTTAATTTTTCTCCAACTATGGATTCTCTTGTTTCTTTAGGTTCAGGCTCGGCTTTTCTTTATGGAGTTTTTTCATGTATAAAAATATTTAATGGTAACGCCAAGTATTTTTCAAATCTTTATTTTGAATCCGCTTGCATAATTTTATTTTTTGTTAAATTTGGTAAATTTTTAGAAAGCAAAGCGAAAACAAAAACAAATTCCGCTATAGCAAGTTTATTGAAATTATCACCTAAAAGTGCATCTGTAGAAAAAAATGGAGTAGAGATTGATACTGACATAGAAAACATAAACCCCGACGACATTGTTATTATGCGTGCAGGCGGCAAAGTACCTTCCGACGGCATAATAATTGAAGGAAACGGAGCATTAGATATATCGGCGGTAACAGGCGAAAGTTTGCCGGTTGACAAAACAGTTGGTGATACGATTACAAGTGCTTCCATAGTAAAAGATGGATATTTTAAAATGAAAATTTTAAAACCAGCTTCTGAAAGTTTCTTGTCAAATATTATAAAAATTACTGAAGCGGCATGCGCAAGCAAAGCGCCAATTGCAAGAGTTGCAGATTCTGTAAGTGCTGTTTTTGTCCCAATTGTGATAACAATTTCTGCTGTCTGTGCTGCTTATTGGCTACTAAAAGGAAGCTCTTTTGAATTTGCTTTGTCAACTGCAATTTCTGTTTTAATTATAAGTTGTCCTTGCACTCTTGGGCTTGCAACTCCTGCCGCAATTACAGTTGGTATGGGCAAAGCCGCAAAAATGAGAATTCTTTTTAAAAATGCTCAAATCCTTGAGGAGTTATCTAAAGTTACTGTTGTAGTTTTTGACAAAACCGGTGCACTAACTTCCGGAAAACTTTCTTTGACAAAAATTATTACTTTAAAAAATACTAGTGAAAAAGAAGCGCTTTTTCTTTGCGCAAGTTTGGAAAACCTTTCTCAACATCCAATAGCAAAAGCAATTATGGAAAGATGTAAAAATGAAAATACAACTCTTGCAAAACCGGACAATTTCAAACAAATTTTCGGCAAAGGAATAAAAGCTACTATAGACGGAAAGGAAATCGTTTGCGGAAATAAAGATTTTTTAGAAAGCGAGGGTGTTTTTTTAAATTTAAAAGAATTGCGCAATGAAAATTTATCAAAAATTGAAACTGTCATTTATTTAGCACAGCAGAAGGAATTGATAGCCATTTTAAGTTTTTCCGACACGATAAAGGAGCAAAGTTTTTGTGCTATTGAAGCTTTAAAAAAGATGAAAATAAAAACTGTTCTTTTAAGCGGCGACAATAAAGAAACCTCGCATTTCATTGGCGGCAAAATTGGAATTGAGCAGATTATATCTGAAGTTATCCCGCAAGAAAAAGAACAAGTTATAAGCAAATTGCAAAATAAAGGCGAAAAAGTAGCGATGGTAGGCGATGGGATAAATGATGCACCGGCTCTTGCAAAAGCGAATGTGGGTTTTGCGATAGGTGCAGGTTCTGAAATAGCTTTAGAAAGTTCTGACATTATTTTAACGTCCAACAATCCGCTAGACGTGGTATTGTCGCTAAAACTATCTTATGAGGTTTTACGTAATATCAAACAAAATTTATTTTGGGCTTTTTTTTATAACATATTGCTCATTCCTGTTGCAGGTGGAGTTTTTTTTCAAAGTTATGGGTTGAAATTAAACCCAATGTATGCTGCTGCGGCAATGAGTTTATCGTCTTTGTTTGTTATTGGGAACGCTTTACGGATTAAAGTTCCAAAATAAAAAGGAAATTTCACAAATGGAAAAAGATGAAATTTTATTATTAGAAAAGGCTGAAAAAACTCATAACTTGAGTGAAGAAGAAATTCTTGTTTTGTTGAAAATGCAAGATGCTTCACCTCTTTTTAAATGTGCTGATAATGTTCGCAAACTTTATATCGGCGGCGGTGTTCATCTCCGGGCTTTAATAGAATTTTCAAATTACTGCAAACGTAATTGTCTTTACTGTGGATTAAGATGCGAAAATAAAAAAGTGCAACGTTACAGAATTGAACCTGAAAGCATTATTGAACTTGCAAAAAAAGCAAAAAGTTATGGTTATAAAACTATAGTTTTGCAGTCTGGAGAAGATGCTTATTATTCCGTTGAAAAGTTAGCTTTTATAATTTCTGAAATAAAAAAATTAGACATAGCACTTACTTTAAGCATCGGAGAAAAAACTTATGAGGAATACAAAGCTTACAAAGAAGCGGGCGCTGATAGATATTTGATAAGAATTGAAACTACCGACGAGAAACTTTACTCTAAATTCAACCCTCAAATGAGTTTAAAAAATAGAATGCTTTGCATTGAAAACATTAAACGTTTGGGCTACGAAGTAGGTTCCGGCATTATAGCAGGGCTCCCAAGACAGACTCTTGAAAGTATAGCCAAAGATATTCTCTATTTAAAATCCATACCGGTTGATATGGCAGGCATAGGTCCTTTTATTTATCATCCTGATACTCCAATAGAAAAAAGCGAAGGGAATTTCTTTGAACTTTCTTTAAAAATTATGGCTGTTTTAAGATTGCTTATGCCCAGCATAAATATCCCCGCTACAACGGCAATGGAAAGTTTAAACCCTAATGGAAGAATACTTGCTTTGCAAAGCGGTGCAAATGTTGTTATGCCTAACGCAACTGAAACTGTGTATAGGAAATTTTACGAAATTTATCCGGGAAAGATTTGTCTTGGCGATTCTCCAAAACATTGTAGATTTTGCATTGAAGGTAAAATTACATCTATAGAAAGAACTATCATTTAAATAAAGTTTTGTGCAAATTTTTATTACTGATAGCAACGGTGATGGTCTTTGTTGTTAATTCTGTCCAAAATAGGGAGCCGCAATCCCCACTTTTTTTAAGATGGTGTCGTTTTCAAAAAGGAAGTAGCGAAATTCCCACTTTATTAAAGGGTCGACGGGTTGTGGGGTTTTATTCCACATTTTTTAATTCCCCCTTTTATTGAAGGGATGGACAGTGTTGTTATTCCCACTTTATTAAAGGATTGGCGGGTTGTGGGTTTTAATTCCCACTTTATTAAAGGGGGTGGGCGCGATAGCGGCCGGGGGTTTTAAAACCTATTAATTTAACGTTTACTTATAAATAAAATTTAGGTTTGAAAATTTCCGTCCTGTAAATTTATG
>JAITSO010000036.1 GCA_031287735.1 Elusimicrobiota bacterium
CACTTGCTAAAAAAAGAGTATTCAGATTTAACACCTCTATTGATGGAAAGTTTTGATTATGACGAAAAGCTTAAAATTTACACCATAAAAACAAACAAAAAATTTACAGCCCATATAGACGTGAAGCTGAGAATAAAATACTATTTAATTAGTTATTTGCGCAAAATGGAGAGAGAAAAGAAAACTGCAAAATTTGATGAGATAGTTTTAAATATTTTGCCGCTGCTTAAGAACGGGACGACGCCAGAAAAACAAACGATTCTAAATGTATTAGAAGACATTGCCAGCCGTGTTGGAAAAGACAGTTGGGTTTTAAAAAAAGACGGTCAGTTGTCGTTTGAATTTTTATAGAAAATAATTGTAGGACATCGTCTTAATGGTATTTTTTATTTTAGGGGTAGTTCTTTCATTTGCAATAGGGTTTTTTATAGGTTTAACGATCTGCAATAAATTATTTGTTAAGTTTACTATGGCTTTTGCTTCATCTTTGCTTTTTTTGCAGTTTTCATATTCTCTGCAGTTCTTGATTTTTTTACTATTTGTGATTATTTTGACAAACGCTTCGGTTGTAGATTTCAAAACCCGAATAATTCCATTTTCAAATTCTATTGCTTTAGTGGTATTAGGACTTTTAACAAGTCCTTTAAATTCATATTTGGGACAAAATTATTTAGAAAGGTTTGCAAATTCTATTTACGGGTTGTTTTGTGGTGGAAGTGTTTTATTTATTTTGGGGTATATCGGAAAATTACTTTACAAAAAAGAAGTTATGGGTGGTGGTGACATCAAAATAATGTTTGGAATTGGAGCTTTCATTGGTGCTACAAAAGTTGTTTTTGTGATTTTTTTGTCTACGTTGTTTGCAACAATTGCTGGAGCAATTTTGATGTTGTTTTATGGCAAAATCAGTTTGAAATCTTACATTCCTTTTTGTCCTTTCTTATCTTTGTCATCATTTGTGTCTTTGTTTGTAAAAACGACCTCATTTTTTGTATAGCTTTTCTAATCAAAAAAATACGAAATAAGCGTTGCGGCAGACCACTCCTCTGCAATTTGCAGAGGAGTGTCTTTTTTTGTGCTACAAATAATAATTTATTTGAAGAATCTATTTAGCAATCCTTCAAAAGCACTTCCATGTCGAGCTTCATCCTTACACATTTCATGAACAGTATCATGAATTGCATCAAGCTCTAATTTTTTTGCTTTTTTTGCAAGTTCTAATTTTCCTGTTGTTGCACCATGTTCTGCATCAACTCTTGCTTGCAAATTCTTTTTTGTATCTGCAAAAACTACTTCGCCGAGCAATTCTGCAAATTTAGCCGCATGTTCGGCTTCTTCAAAAGCAATTCTTTTGTAAGCTTCTGCAATCTCAGGATAACCTTCTCTGTCAGCTTGACGACTCATAGCAAGATACATTCCTACTTCTGTACACTCACCTGTAAAATTAGACTGCAATTCTTCTACAATTTCTTTGTCTGCATCTTTAGCAAGACCTACTCTGTGTTCATCTGCCCAAGTTAATTTGCCAGAACAACTGTTTGACTGTTCAACAAATTTACTTGCCGGCGCTAGACATGTAGGACATTTTGCAGGAGCACTATCTCCTGTGTGAACATAACCGCAAACAACACATACAAATTTTTTCATTTTACTTCCTCCTTTTTTGTTTTTACTGCACAATTGGGACAGGTCCCAAAAACTAAAATATCTTTATGTGTAATTTGAAAATTTTCCAAATTACTTATTTTTAAAGCTGAAAAATCAACGTCAAAATCAAAAATTTTTTCACAAATGCTGCATTTAAAATGACCGTGTTCTTCTACAAATGCGTCATACCTCATTTCTTCGTCATCTATATAAACTTTTTTTATTAGGTTAGTTTGTGCAAATAAATTCAAAGTATTGTAGACAGAAGTTCTTGAAAGCGTGGGAATAGAAGAAGACAATTTTTTGTATATCGTGTCTACTGTAGGGTGTATTTTATTGGTTTCAAGGTATTTTAAAATTTGAACTCGCACAATTGAAGGTGAAATTCCTGCTTTGCGCAATTTGGAAACAATAGATTTTAAATTTATATTCATTACAATTATGATGTTATTATATTTTTATTTTTATGTCAAATACGATTTTAGTTGCTAAAATAATGCAGTATTCTGTTTAAAAATGCTCATTTGTGTAAATTTTTTGTGTAGTTTTTGCTAGTACCAGTTTTTAAGTAGCTGAAATATCAAAATATTAGAACAAAAATTTATGAGAATATTTTAAAGTCTTTGGAAAATTCGTGAAAATATAGTGTCAATATAAGTTTGCTTTTAGATATGCAAAAAGATAAAATCAGCCTCACAATTTTTTAAAAAAGAGGTTTTTATGGAAAAGAAATACGATGTAATAGTAATTGGAGCAGGTCATGCCGGATGTGAGGCTTGTCTTGCAAGTGCAAGAATGGGGTTAAAAACTTTAATAATTACGTTGAATGTAGACTCAATTGCGAGAATGCCTTGCAATCCGGCTATAGGTGGGATCGCAAAAGGTCAGATGGTTAGAGAAATTGACGCGATGGGTGGAGAAATGGCTAATATAACTGATAAAGCGGGATTGCAATTTAAAGTTTTGAACAGCTCAAGAGGTCCTGCGGTATGGTCGCCGAGGGCACAATGCGATAAAGAACTCTATTCGGTTTATATGTCAAAATCTCTCCAAGATCAACAAAACCTTGATATTTTACAATCCGAAGCTTCAGAAATTATAGTTAAAAACGCTAAAGTGTGTGGAGTAAAAATTTTAACCGGAGAAACTATTGAAGCAGCCGCTGTAGTAGTTACCACAGGGACTTTTCTAAAAGGAACCATCCACCTTGGAAAAACATTTTTCAATGGTGGCAGATTTAACGAAAAACCTGCCTCTTTTTTGTCTGATTCACTCATAAAAGATTGTGGTTTGACGCTTGGCAGATTTAAAACAACTACAACTCCAAGAGTAAATACAAAAACGATAGATTATTCGAAAATGACAGAACAACCCGGAGATGAAAACCCGCGTCCTTTTTCACACTTCACAGAAGCTCAAACTTGGCGTAAAAATTTAAAACAACTTTCATGTTGGCTTACTTACACAAACCCTCAAACTCATAAAATAGTTGGCGATAATTTAGAACTCTCGTCAATTCCTATCGGAAAAGTCAAAAGCAAAAGTCCAAGATATTGCCCTGCTATTGAAGAAAAAATTGAACGTTACCCTGAAAAAACGTCTCACCATATTTTTGTAGAACCTGAAGGATACAACACAAATGAAGTTTATTTGAATGGGCTTTATACAGGACTTCCTTTCGACTTGCAACAGCAAATGATAAATTCTATAGCGGGGTTAGAAAATGCAAAAGTCATAAGGTATGGTTATGCTATTGAATATGATTATTCGAGTCCCTTGCAAATTAAGCGAACTCTTGAAGCAAAAACCGTGGAAAATTTATTTTTAGGCGGGCAAATAAACGGTACTACAGGTTATGAAGAAGCTGCCTCTCAAGGTTTTGTTGCAGGAGTAAATGCTGGTCTTAAAGTTTTAGGAAAAGATGTTTTGGTTTTGGGTAGGGATGAATCTTATATTGGTATTTTGATAGACGACATTACTACAAGAGGAATGGACGAACCATACAGAATGTTTACATCGCGCGCCGAATACAGACTTTCTATAAGAAACGATAACGCTGACTTAAGGCTTACAGACATTGGTAGACAAATTGGTTTAATTTCAGATGATAGTTACGCTAAATTTGAAAAATACAGAAAAACTGTTAAAGATATTTATGCAGGAATTGAAGAAAATTTGCTGATTACTGACGACGAATTAACACCCTGGTCATTAGAAAAAGCTAAAGAAGAAGTTTATATTCACAAAAAATATGAAGGCTACATTCAAATTCAAGAAAAAATGGCCAATAAAATGAAAAAAAATGAATTCAAGAGAATTCCTGATGATTTTGACTACACAAAAGTAGATTCGTTTTCTGCGGAAACAAAACAAAGACTTATGGAAGTCAGACCGCAAACAATTGGTCAGGCTTCAAGAGTTCACGCTATAAAACCATCCGATATCGCAATTCTTACAATTTATATAGAAAAGATAAAAAAAGAAAAGAAACAAAAAAGAGACGAAAAGCAAGATTAAAAATTTCCGATGGTAAGTTTTAGTGAACATCTTTCTCTTGGTGTTAGCACTAATAATTTATTCATTTCCACTTTTCCTAAAAAGTCGTAATCCTTTATTTTACTTTTACTTGGAAAGGCGCCATCCTTTAATTCCCACTTTTTCCGTGTAGTGTGCAGTTTGCCTTTAATTCCACCTTTTTTAAAGGGGGTCTGCGTTAGCAGGGGGGTTTTAAAAGACAAAGATTTAGCGTTTACATAAAACTTTTATTTAAAATTAAAATTTAGGTTTTAAAACCCCCGGCCGCTTTCAGCGCCCACCCCCTTTAAAAAAGGTGGAATAACGGCTAAAGTCGATACCCTCCCCCCGAAAGGAAATGTGGAATAACAGCAAATGCGCCGACCTGAAAAGAAAATTCGTGTAGTGTGCAGTTTGCTTTTAATTCCCACTTTTTAAAGGCGGTGCCGATAGCCCGGGGGTAAGTCTTTTGCCTTTAATTCCCACTTTTTTAAAGGGGGTCTGCGTTAGCAGGGGGGTTTTAAAAGACAAAGATTTAGCGTTTAGGTAAAAATTTTTATTTACACTTAATTTTTAGGTTTTAAAACCCCCGGCCGCTTTCAGCGCCCACCCCCTTTAAAAAAGTGGGAATAACAGCAAATGCACTGACCTGAAAGGAAAGGTGGAATTAAAGGATTGCTACCTCCTATTTGAAAGTTGGCATAACGTCTAAAGTCGTCCTCCTGAAAGAGAAGGTGTAGACCGGTAAGTCTTTGCCTTTAATTCCCCCTTTTTTAAAGGGGGTCTGCGTTAGCAGGGGGGTTTTAAAAGACAAAGATTTAACGTTTACATAAAAATTTTTACTTACACTTAAAATTTTAGGTTTTAAAACCCCCGGCTGCTTTCAGCGCCCACCCCCTTTAAAAAAGGTGGAATAACGGCTAAAGTCGATCACCCCCCGAAAGGAAAGGAAAGGTGGAATAACAGCTAATGCACCGACCTGAAATGAAAAGAAAGTGAGAATTGAAGAGTAAGCGCCGACGCAACCTGCGTGGAAATGGTGAATTAAAGGATTGCGCCACCTATTTGAAGTGGGAATAGCGAATAAGCTTGTTTTAATTTTTTAATTAGTATTTCCATATAATTCGCTTTTTATGTGATTAATTTGCTGGTCATCAATTTCAAATAAGTTATAAATGTATCTCTGTAAATCTGAGTAATCATCTTGCTTTGACTGTAAGATATTTTCTACTTTCTTTGAAATTTCATTGTCTTGTTCAGGTGTGATATTAATAAATGGCAAGGCGGCCAAACTGCTTTTTAGTATCTTAATCTCGCCAAACATTTTTTGATATAAGTATTGGTAAAGTTCAGAGTTGAGAAAAGCGGCAACCGAGTTGATAGACATATTTGGTATTTGCGGGATTAAAATGTTGGCGCTGTTTAAGAATAGTTGCCCAGAGTTATCTATTGAAAAAACCAAATTTTTAGAGATAAACTTATAAACAAGTTTTTTATCCGCCCGATATATTTCATCTTTAGCGACTTGTTGAAAATTATTGCGATCATAACGAATATATTTTTTGGCTTTTTTCAGTTTGAAAGGAGCAATTTCTTTGCCAGTATAAATCGGCTCAAAATTGGCTTTTGGCTTGTCAAATAATTTTCCCTTATTGTTGCCAGTCACGATACCCAATGCCCAAACAGCATTACTTAAATCATATTTTTTCTTGGCAAGTACCTTATCAATGATTTCTTTATCTGTATTATCAATGACGCTAATGACAAAATAATTTTCAGCATTAAGCGATTTTTTATCAATTTCACATTTTTTGCTATTTTTGGAAATCGTAAAAGTTTTAGCATTTCTATCATTTTTGTTGGTTTCAATCGAAATGTATTGCGTCATTACACCAGAAAAAGAGCCGTGATGTAACTTTATTTCCTTTAAATCGGTTTTTTCAAGCAAATACTTTCTGATATCTTGGTGGGTTTTAACGTTTAAGATAGAACAAGGTAAAAGAAACCGCATCTTGCCGTTATTTTTTAGATGTTTGAATGATTTAACTAAGAATAATGAAAATATTTCATCCGACAATATGTCACTTGAAGCAAAATGATTTGCTGTGCTAATTCCGCCCCAAGGCGGATTAGTAATTATATAGTCAAAATTATTTTCGTTAATATCTTGTTGAAAATTATCGGATCGCACATTCAATAAGTTTGGCAATTCCAAAAAATCCGCTTCATAGATTTTTGGTTTTTTGCCTGTTTGTGGAAACTTAATAAAGTAGTTTATCTTTGAAATCATCACAGCAATCGGGTCAATATCAGAACCAAAAATCTGTTCGGGCTTAATATTGGGAATATTTAAGATAAAAACTAAACTTCCGCAGCACGGATCAAGTATTTTGTCGGTTAGTTTTAGCTTAATGTCAGCAACCATACTTTGAACAACTTTTTTTGGCGTGTAGTAAGAACCTTTGATATTTTTCTCACCCTCTGTTTGTAAGCATTGATATATCAAACCAAGCAAATCGCTTTCTTTTGGTAGTTCAATTCTTTGTAATTTGTCAATGATTTTCAAATCATATTCTGTTTTTAGATAGCTCAAATTGCTATCAGAAATTTGTGTCTTACTGAGTAAGTTTATACCAAGTGAAAAAATAACGTCATCAATGCTATACCCGGCAATTTGAATATCATTAACCAATTTCTCAACTTTGGGGATATTAGCGGTAGCATCAAAACTTTCTTTCGGTATAATACATTTGTCAGACATTCGTTTGTTAGCACGAGCCGAACACCGCTCTTTTTTGTTTTTCGTGTTGAGCCGTTCCCAGTTTCTCATTGTAGCAGCAGAAACTGAATTGTTCAGAGTAAAACTATTTTGGCTATCTATAAGCTTTCCCATAGTTAATACTGTGACATAAATTTCCTATAAAATATAAATGCAAAAACCCTACTTATGTGCAAAAATCTTTGCTGCTTTGTTACTGATGAATCGCACTTTTACATCTTAAACATAAATCGTCTTTAATTGACTCAATATGGCGCCAACATCTTGCACATTTTTTTAAGCCTGTTTTTTTTGCCGAAACTTCTATTTTGTCTTCATTGTCCAATGGAATTGCTTTTATATCGCAGCTGCCAAAAACTATTCTCGCAAGCTCTAAATCCTTAAAAACTTCTTCGTATTTTTTTCCATATTTAATTGTAATTTCAGCCTCAAGGCTTGACCCTATGATTTTCTCGCGTCTTAAATTTTCACAAGCATTTAGAGTTTCTTTTCTAACATTTGTAATTTTTTCCCATTTATCAAGAATTTCTGATTGCAAAATATATTTGCTGTTGACTGTTGGAAAACTTGAAAGAAAAACAGAAAGCACCAAATCATTTTTTGTTTTTCTTAATTCTTTCCAAGCTTCCTCTGCCGTAAAAGAAAGTATCGGTGCTAAAAGCCTTATAAAAACAGAAGAAATTTCAAACATTGTGCTTTGAGCACTCAACCTTTTTGGCGAATTTTTTGCATCGCAATACAAGACGTCTTTTAAAGCATCTAAGTAAAAGCCGCTTAAAAAAACTGTGCAAAAATTATTTACAGCAAACGCTGTTTTGTGAAATTCATAAGTTTCAAAACCTGCAGAAACCGCAGAAATTAACTGTTGAGTTTTGCTTAAAGCATACTTATCAATTTCCTGCAAATCTTTAAAATCAAGAGCTTCTTTTAAATTAAAATCAGACAGATTGCCTAGTAAAAATCTTAAAGTGTTTCTAATTTTTCTGTAAGAATCGCTTAAACCTTTTATGATTTCGTCGGAAATTCTAATATCTTCTTTATAATCACTTGAAGCAATCCAAAGTCTTAAAATATCAGCTCCGTATTTTTTTATCATATCATCTGCGGAAATAAAATTTCCTAATGATTTAGACATTTTTTTCCCTTCACCGTCGACAACAAAACCATGCGTTAAAACATTTTTATAAGGAGCGGTTCCATTTAAAGCGGCAGACGGAATTAAAGATGTTTGAAACCAGCCTCTATGCTGATCACTTCCCTCAAGATATAAATCAGCAGGAAATTCCAATCCAGAATAATTTTCGCTTGATAGAACTGCTTCGTGCGAAATACCTGAATCAAACCAAACATCTAAAATATCTTGTTCTTTTCTAAAAGAAGTGTTTTGGCAAGAAGGACATTTCACGTCTAAATCTTTTAAAAGTTCTTCTTCTGTCATTTCATACCAAGTGTCAGAACCTTTTTGCACAAAAAGATTTGAAATATGTTCTATAATTTTTTCATTGACTATGGCTTCTCCGCAAACCTTGCAATAAAAAACAGGTATTGGCACACCCCACAATCTCTGGCGGCTTAAACACCAGTCAGGTCTGTTTTCAAGCATTGCAGAAATTCTGTTTTCGCCGTATTTTGGTATCCAATTTACATCTTTAACAGCACGTAATAATTTTTTCCTTAAATCACTGTGTTCTACAGATAAAAACCATTGAGGAGTAGCTCTAAAAATTATAGGCTTTTTGCATCGCCAACAATGCGGATAAGAGTGTTCCAATTTCAATACGTTAAGGATTTTCCCCTCATTGACGAGTTTTTCAATTATTATAGTGTTTGCTTTGAAAACGTGAATATTTTCAAGTTCTGAAATTTCTTTTGTATAAAGACCTTTATCGTTGACGGGTGATACAATTTCAAGACCATATTCCAAACCCGCTTGATAATCTTCCTGCCCGTGTCCGGGTGCTATATGGACAATACCCGTCCCGTCTTCCATACTTACAAAATCAGCAACAATTCCCTGCGAATTTCTTTCTATCAAAGGATTTTGGCATTTAATATTTACAAAATTTGCACCTTTTGCAGACAATATAATTTCATAACTTGCAGCTTTTATTTTATTTTTAACATTTTCAGCCAACGCTTTGGCTATAATAAGTTTTTCTTCTTTACCATTTTCAAGTTTAAAAACGGCGGCAATATATTCGGCTTGACTGTTGAAAGCGAGAGCGACATTTGACGGCAAAGTCCAAGGCGTTGTAGTCCAAATTAATACGGAAAAATTTTTTAGGGTTTGCTCTTTTGTTTTTAAAATATCGGGGAAAGTTTTAATCTGAAATTTCACAAAAATAGAATCTGAAGTATGAGGTGCATATTCAACTTCTGCATCCGCCATAGCAGTTTCGCATGACATGCACCAATAAACTGGTTTTTTGCGTCTATAAATAAAGCCTTTCTTATACAACTCTCCAAAAACTTTTATGATAGAAGCTTCATATTTTGGATTTAAAGTTAGATAAGGATTATCCCAATCGGCAAGAACGCCAAGCCGTTTAAATTCTTGCTTTTGAATCTCCACAAATTTTTTAGCAAAATCAGCGGCTTGTTTTCTAAAAACTAATTTATCCACTTTATTTTTATCAGTTTTTAATTCTTTTAAGGCGAGTTGTTCAATAGGAAGCCCGTGACAATCCCAACCCGGTGTAAAAGGAACAAAATTTCCTAACATTGACCTATATTTAATGATAAAATCTTTTAAAACTTTGTTTAATCCGGTTCCTATGTGAATATGGGCATTTGCATAAGGCGGGCCATCGTGAAGAATGAATTTTTCATTGTTTTTATTTTTTTCACAAAGCTTAAAATAGAGTTTTTCTTTTTCCCATTCGTCTACGAATAAAGGTTCTCTTTGTGTAAGATTTGCTTTCATTTGAAAATCTGTTTTTGGAAGGTTTACAGTTTTTGAATAATCCTTTTTGCTATCCATTTTCTCCTCGGTTAAGTTTATTTTTTAAAATAAAACATAGTCAGAGTTTACTTGTTTTTTATTTCTTTGTAAATTTTGTCTGTTTGGTTTAATGAAGTTTTTGCTATTAAAGAATATGCAAATATTTTATAGTTTGGTTAACGTAAACATGCTATCATTGCCATTTAAAATTTCAATACAAAAGTGTTTCTCTCTGTTCTTGGGAACAATGGTATGTTGTCATATTGTGATGGGTTGCAGCTGTTTTTGTAAAAACCGAAGCGGTAGGTAGAATTAATGCAAAATTTAGAAATAACAGAAGAATTTAAGCAAGCTTACAACCTGATAAACAATACTAACTACTGTGTTTTTATAACAGGAAATGCTGGAACTGGCAAAACAACTTTTTTGAATTATTGTCTAACTCGTTTAAAAAAGAAAACAGTTACGCTTGCGACTACTGGCGTTGCGGCATTAAACTGCGGCGGTGAAACTGTGCATTCATTTTTTAAGTTTAAGCCCGGGACAACTGTTTCTAAAATAAAAAAGAGAAAAAATGATAAGAAAACTATATATACAATAGTAGAAACTATAATTATAGATGAAGTTTCAATGCTCCGGGCAGATATTTTAGATTGTATAGATAGGTTTTTAAAATTAAATAGAGATAAACCGCATGAACCATTTGGTGGTGTTCAAATGGTTTTTATAGGTGATTTGCAGCAATTGCCACCTGTAGTAACAAGAGATGAGAAAGCTATTTTTGAGTCTGTTTACAAAAGTCCATATTTTTTAAGCGCTCATTCCTTAAATGAATGTATGCTATATTCTATTGAATTGAAAAAAATTTATCGTCAGCAAGATAAAAATTTCATAGCTATTTTAAATTCAATAAGAAATGGAACTGTGGGTGATTTTGAACTTGCAAAGTTAAATGAGAGAGTATCTCAAAGAGTTTTAGAAAAAGGACTAAATGTGTATTTGACTACAACAAACAAAAAAGCCTCTTCTGTTAACAATGAGTACCTTACCGCATTGCCGCATAAGGAGTTTGTTTTTGAGGCTGAAGCCGAGAATGTTGAAAAATATTCCGATTCAATACCTGCTGAGCTTAATTTAACAATTAAAAAAGAGTCGCAAGTGATGATGCTAAATAACGATTCGCAAGGCAGATGGGTTAATGGAACAATAGGAAAAATTTGCGAAATAAAAACAGTCGAGGATTCAGATAAAGCTTTGATTTATGTGGAATTTCTAAACGGTAGAATTGAAGAAATAAAACCTTACAAATGGGATATTTTCAGACATAAATGGAATGAAGCTGAAAAAATGATAGAAGCCGAGAAGGTTGGATATTTTAAGCAATATCCTATAAAACTTTCTTGGGCTGTAACAATCCATAAAAGTCAAGGAAAAACTTTTGACAACATAATTGTAGATATGGAATATGGTGCTTTCGTTCCGGGTCAGCTGTATGTTGCTTTAAGTCGTTGCACAAAATTAGAAGGTATTACGCTTTCAAGACGCATCGGAAAAAGAGATATTTTAGCAGCAAAAGTTAAATTTTAAATCTAAATCTAAATCAATGAAACGCTTATGCGTATGCGGCCAGAATATGCGGTAAAGTATCCATAGCCGCGTTGTAAAAATTGATAAAAGGTTTCAGACTAAGTATAATGACCGGAGTAAATTGGTTGTTGGGTATTATGTCAAAAGTGGGTTTTTGTATTGATATGCTTGCCTCATTTTGTTTGGTACGCTCTTTTAGAAATAATAAGGAGGATTTTTATGAAAAACCTATTTTCGTGCTTGATATCGTCATTTATTGCGTTTGCTGGGTTTAGCCCGATTAACGCTCAAAGTTTTTTGAAGAAGTATAACCCGTATGAAATAGGACCTACTGGAAGAAATATTGAAGATTTAGCTGGTTTTGCAAAACCTAATCAAATGTTTTCTGTTGTGCCTAACCGTCCTATAGTAGCGACAGATTCTTCGGGAAATAAGCAATATTATAGTCCTAGTGGCAATCTTTCGCTTTCCATTTCAAAAGAAGGAAAAGCAACTTTCACTTTGAATTCTGTTACAGCAACTTTAGATGCCGATGGTAAGCTTGAAAAGCTTGAACGTCAACTAAAAGGTACAAATATTGTAGAAATCCAAAATGAACATGGAAATATTCTTGGGTACAAAGAGCTAGGTCTTGGCGGAAAACCAATTAGAGAATATGACAAAGACAATAATCTTTCGACTACTTACGAATATGACAAATATGGAAAAAATATGGTGTTTAGCACAAACGAAATGTCAAAAAGAAAAACAGTTTTTAATGATAAGGGACAAATGCTGTATGACTTAGACTTTGAAGGAAACCCAGTGAAAAAATATGAGTATGACGAAAACGGAAAGCTCGCAAAAACTACTGACGAAAATGGAATAGCTACAATTTTTGATGGTCATCAAAATATGTTGTACACAGAACTAAACGGACAAGTGGTATCTAAATTTACTTACGGTTATGATAGTCATGGGAACTATGTTTTAAAGTCTTCTATGGATATGGAAACAGAGGATATTACTTATTATGACAAAGGTAACCAGACGTATACAATTAATAAAAATGGAGAAAAAATTACGGATTACTGTTGGAATGGCACAACTCTTGTGTTCTCATTTAGTTTAATGACGCAAGAAACTACCTGGTATGACGTAGACGGTAAAACTTTGTACGTAACTGTTGATACTCCAGAAGGTGCTAAAATAACAACAAAATACTTGTACTATAAGGGTCAGCAGGTTGGGATGTGGGATGCAGTCAATTTGGCTCTTACTATTTTGAATAACGAAAGGTATGAAATGTCATTGAATTTTGCACCAGTAAACAAAATTGTAGATAACGATAAGAAAATAACAGAAGTGGACACAGGAACTGTTGGAAACCCCGAATATATTGAAGTTGATTCAGAAGGTCATCCCGTAAACACTTGGGTAGGATCTGAAGATGGAAAGATAAAAGTAGAATACAAATGCTACAAAGAGCCTTCAGCTGAAGATGTAAAAGAGTGGGTAGAAGCTGGTATATTAGATAAGAAAAATTTTTTTGGTCCTTTATAATTTTGATACACGCAAGTGCTTTTTAGTTAATTTTATTAAGCAAATCCCATTTATGTTTGTTTTTGCGTACTTGTGCTTTTAAGAGACTTGTCTTGTCTTTTGTTGTTTTCAGTTGTGCTAATATGTAGTTTCGAACATATTAAACGTCACTTCCGTCTTGTGGTTTATGGTACTATCATGAAAAACACAATAAAACGGTAAAACCATTTAGATATTTAAATCATTGCAAACTAAATAATTATAGTGATGTTCGTTTATGAAAAAAAATTTTATACCTATCGAGTTTTTAGAAACTCCCACCGACGATAGTAATTCCCTTGAAAGTTTAAAAAAATTTTGGAAAAAAACTTTGCCTTTAATAAACCGAAGACAAGAGCATTTTGCGTCTGTTTGGAAAAATGCGTCGCAAGAACAGTTATTTTCAGAACTTGCTTTTTGTATCTTCACGCCTCAAAGCAAAGCCGTTTTTTGTTGGCAAGCTGTTTGTTATCTTTGTGAACAAAACATGCTTGTAAATCCTGAAGCTGATATTATAGCTAAGAGCATAAAACGTGTCCGTTTTATCAACAATAAATCAAAATATGTTGTATTAGCTAGAAAGATGTTTTTGAAAAAATCAAAACTTTTTTTAAGAGAAAAATTTTCAGAATTTGAAGATATACATCAATCAAGAGCGTGGATTATCAAAAACATTAAAGGGATAGGTTTTAAAGAGGCAAGTCATTTTTTGCGAAATATCGGAATAGGTAGCAATCTTGCCATATTGGATAGACACATCTTAAAAAATTTACAATTTTATGGTGCAATAAAAGAAATTCCTTCTACTTTGGGAATGTCAAGTTATATTGAAATAGAAAAGAAAATGCAGGATTTTGCAGAAAAAATATCAATACCTATGGAGCATTTAGATATGCTTTTTTGGTGCAAAAACACAGGTGGAATTTTTAAATAAAACTGCCTTAAAAATGGAGGAATACCAATAGAAATGGAAAAAAGAAATGTTCTCATTGTTGGAGCTGGTGGTGTAGCTCATGTTGCGGCGCATAAGTTTGCACAAAATAACGATATGTTTGGAAGTATTTATTTAGCTTCGCGTTCTATTGATGCCTGCAGTGAAATTATTGAAAGCGTAGAACGAAAAAACAGCTACAAAGATAGCTCAAATAAAATACGGTCTAGACAAATGGATGCATTAAATATCAGTGAAACGTCAAAACTAATTAGAGAATTAAACATTTCTATTACAGTAAATCTAGCTTCAGCATTTTGTAATATGTCTATCCTTGAAAGTTGCATAGAAACGGGTTCAGCATATATAGATACTGCCATACACGAAGAACAAACCAAGGTTTGCGAAAATCCGCCTTGGTATGCCAATTACGAATGGAAACGCAAAGACCGTTGCCAAGAAAATAACATCACGGCTATTTTAGGTTCAGGCTTTGACCCTGGTGTTGTCAATGCGTACGTCGCTTATGCTAAAAAACATTTTTTTGACACAATAGACACAATAGATATTATGGATGTTAATGCAGGCACGCATGGAAAATATTTTGCTACAAATTTTGACCCAGAGATAAATTTTAGAGAATTCGTAAAAGTGTGGACATGGGTAGATAAGCAATGGGTTTGTAAATCAGTTCATAGCGAAAAGAAAACATACAATTTTCCAGTTGTTGGAAAACAAACAATATATTTAACAGGTCATGATGAGCTTCACTCGCTCTCTAAAAACATAGATGCAAATTCAATAAGATTTTGGATGGGTTTTAGCGATCACTATTTAAATTGCTTCAATGTTTTAAAAAATATCGGTTTATTATCTGAAAAATCTATTCGCACTGATGAAGGTCTTGAAGTTGTTCCTTTAAAAGTTGTAAAAGCCTGTTTGCCTGATCCTAAAAGTTTAGCTCCTAATTATACAGGTAACACTTGTATCGGAGATTTAATAGTTGGAACAAAAGACGGACGAAATAAACAGCTTTTCATTTACAATGTTTGTGATCATAAAACTTGTTATGAAGAGGTAGAATCGCAAGCTATCAGTTATACGGCTGGAACTCCGGCCGTCGCCGCTGCAATTCTAGTTGCCAAAGGAAATTGGGACGTACAAAAAATGGTAAATGTTGAAGAGCTTGATCCGGATCCTTTCATAGACTTATTAAAAGATATAGGCCTTCCGACTGAAACAATCAAAGTTAGTTATTCTAAAAACTCTAAAAAAGCAGCAGTTAACAAAAAATAGACAGTGTGTTTCCATAAATTGTAAATGGTTTTGTGGTTAAGCTTCTTTTTTGCTAGAAAGAAGGTGGTCAAAGCATAAAAAATTACTTTATTGTATTTAGCAAAATACGGTACGTTTGCTGCAAAATTACGGTTTTTTACACCCGCATTAAGCAAGGAGAAAAAATGATTTATTTAATTTTTACAACAATTCTTTGGGCTTTTTCTTTTAGCCTTATCGGTGAATATCTAATGGGCTTGGATAATTATTTTTTAGTATTGGTACGTATAGTTTTTGCGTCTGCTGTTTTCATTCCTTTTACAAAGTTTAGAAATGTTCCAAAAAAACTGCTAATAACTATTCTTGTCATAGGTGCAATCCAAATAGGCATTATGTATTTGTTTATGTACCATTCTTATAAATTTTTAACTGTGCCGGAAATCCTTTTGTTTTCAATTTTCACTCCTTTCTATGTGACTCTTATCTACGATGTTTTGAAAAAAAGATTCCACTTTTTATACCTATTAAGTGCCGGTATTGCCGTAATAGGTGCATACATTATAAGGTACGACAATATAAGTGGTGATTTTTTTAAGGGTTTTTTTCTAATGCAGGGTGCCAATATTTGCTTTGCCGCAGGGCAGAGTGCTTACAAATATGTATTGGGAAAGTACAAAAATTTTAATCAAAAAGAGATTTTTGGATATTTTCATTTTGGAGCGTTGATAATTACAGGTACCGCCTTTTTACTTTTTGGCAATTTTGATCAAATAAATCCGTCTCCTTTACAATGGACAATTTTGATTTGGTTGGGAGCTGTTGCTTCCGGAGTAGGATATTTTTTATGGAATAAAGGTGCCACTGTAACTGATGTAGGAATTCTTGGAATTATGAATAATGCTCTGATTCCGGCAGGTCTTATGGTAAATATTTTAATCTGGAACAAGGTTGAAAACTATTTTACACTTACTGTTGGAACTCTTGTCATACTTCTTTCCATATTTATGCACTATAAGTTTATGAAAATGCAGAACCGAGAGGGTTGTTTTTGAGGAAAACCATATCCTTTTTGCAAAAATTATTTGTATATTTTAGGAGCTTGTATAAATGATTCCAAAATTCAATAAACTAAATTTCGAAAAACTTTTTTCAAATCCGGATTTTAAAGAAGACAGCGTTCGTGAAGTAATTATTTTGCCATTGCTTGAAAGTTTAGGGTATAAGCAAAAAGACATAGTCCGCAGCAAAAGTTTTAAATTAAAAGCAGGTAGCACCAGAAAAGAAATAATTTTAATACCGGATTATTTATTAAAAATAGATGGTAAATATGCTTGTGTTTTAGATGCGAAAGCGCCGGGAAAAGATATTTTAAGAGGTGATACAGTAGAGCAGGTTTATAGTTATGCAGCACACCCTGAAATAAGAAGTGTGTACTTTGCTTTATGTAATGGAAGAGAGTTTTCGCTTTTTAAGACTTC
>JAITSO010000020.1 GCA_031287735.1 Elusimicrobiota bacterium
TCTTAAAACCCCCGCCGCTCTTGCCGAGCGCCACCCCCTTTAAAAAAGGTGGAATTAAAACCAACCCCGACCACACCAAAAAGGTGGAATTAAAGCACCAGGCCAAGCACTGTTATCTATTCCACCAAAACGCTGGAATTAATTAGACTTCCTTTAGTGTTGGCAGCAACCCGCCACATGCTGCTAAACGTTGAAATTTCAATAGTCATCTTTAAGAAAGTTTTTTGCCGTGCACGCCTTTTGCCTTTAATTCCCCTTTCCCAAAGAGGTAGCCTTTAATTCACCCTTTTTATCCGTGTTGTGCTTTTGCCTTTAATTCCACCTTTTTTAAAGGGGGTGGGCAGCGATAGCTGGCCGGGGGTTTTAACCCCTAAAACCTAAACCCCAAAGACCCAAACCCTAAAATCCACCCAAGCCCCACACAAATTCACTTAAAAAAATAAATCTAGACATCTTAAAACCCCCGCCGCTCTTGCCGAGCGCCACCCCCTTTAAAAAAGGTGGAATTAAAACCAACCCCGACCACACCAAAAAGGTGGAATTAAACCACCAAGCCAAGCACTGTTATCTATTTCACCACCAAAACGCTGGAATTAAACCCAAGCCCGTTACCCACTCCACCACCAAAACGCTGGAATTAATTAGACTTCCTTTAGTGTTGGCAGCAACCCGCCACATGCTGCTAAACGTTGAAATTTCGGTAGTCATCTTTAAGAAAGTTTTTGCCGTAATTTCTCATTTTTCAGGCGTTGCGGGTTATTGCCATTAATTTCCACTTTTCTAAAGGTAGCTTGTCCGGGGGTTTTAAAACCTATACTATAAAAAGTGGAATTTTAAGGTTGTTTTTGTGAAAGGATGTACCTGCAAAGCCGCGTTGTTTTTTAAAGTGGAAATTTAATGCTAATGCGTTACCGAGTGCAGAACTTGAAAACGTGCAAGTTTAGCTCGTCAAAGAAATGATAACGCCTTGGCATATCCTATGGATAAACAGTATTTTGCAAGGCAAAATATTAAATGACTAGCAATAAAAAAATCTAAGAATTCTAATATTACAAAGTGCAAATTTAAAGGTGTTTTTGTTTGGAAATTCATTGCTGTTGTTTGAAAAAACAATTAAAGTTTCGCACATTTTTTAAGATATTACGCTTTAAAGTGCAATTATGGCGCCTTTTTTAATGTTTTTTAATCTGTTCTTTTAAAAACTTTCTAATCCTTGCACGTGCATGTGGTGTTATTGCAAACTCAAGCCAACCACTAGTAGGTCTAGAATTCTTTCTTGTCAAAATTTCGCATATGTCGCCGGTTTTTAATTCAGTATCTATTGTTCCCATTTTGAAGTTAATTTTTGCTCCCATAAAAGAATCGCCGATATCTGAATGTACGGCATAGGCAAAATCTAGTGCTGTAGCTCCCAATGGTAATTTTATAACTTTCCGCTTTGGGGTAAAAACAAAAATTTGCTCAAAGCTGCATTCTGTTCTAAGAGATTTTAGAAATTCGCCCGGTTCATTATGTTCTTTTTGATATTCTAAAAATTGTTTGAGCCAATCAAGATTGCTTTCAGTGTGTTTGTTTTTATTGTCATCTTTTTCACAGCTCTCTACTTTTCTTTTATAACGCCAATGAGCAGCCACGCCGTATTCGCAACGTTGATTCATTTCTTCCGTTCTTATTTGGATTTCAACGATAGCATTTGAATTTGATACCACTGTTAAATGTAAGGATTGATACATATTTTCTTTTGGAAGATTTATATAATCTGTAAACGAACCATCTAGAAGATTGAAATTGGCATTTATCATACCAAGTATTGCATAGCAATTTTCAACGGTGTCCGTAATAATTCTCAAACCAAATAAATCTTGTATTTCTGTAAATGGTTTGTTTTGTCTTTGCATTTTTTTATATATGCCGTAAAGGTTTTTAGGTCTTGCAGTTATTCTAAATGGAATTTTGAGTTCAACAATCTTATTTTTGATTTGATTTTCAACGCTTATTAAATTTTCAAGGTTGCTTTCATCGCGTTTTTGCCATTGAGTTCTTATAAAATTATATTGTTCTGGTTGCAAAGTTTTAAAAGCGACGTCTTCAATTTCACTTTTCCACTTATAGATTCCAAGTCTATGGGCAAACGGAGCGTATAAATTTAAGGATTCTGAGGCAATGATTTTTTGTTTTTCAACTGGCAGAAAGCTTAAAGTTCTCATATTGTGCAGTCTGTCTGCAAGTTTTATTATTATCACGCGAATATCTTTAACAACGGCTAAAAGCATTTTACGCCAATTTTCTGCTTGCGCCGTTATTTCGTCGTCGAATTTGTATTTCGAAAGTTTTGTGACACCTTTTACAAGATTAACTATTTCTTCACCAAACTCTTTTATAAGTTCCTGTTCAGTTGCTAGGGTATCTTCTAAAACATCGTGTAAAAGAGCAGCTGAAATGGTAGCTGCATCTATTTTTAGCTCTGCTAAATTTTTGGCAACCATAATGCAATGAGAAAAATAATTTTCACCCGAAGCACGCACTTGATAAGCATGAGCACACTCAGCGTAGAAATGAGCTTTTTCTATGATTTTTAAATCGTTTTGCGGCAGATAAGATAAAGTTTCTTTTAAAAAACTTTCCATTGTCAAACCCCACTGGTTTTATTGTTGGGGCAAGTAAAGTATTTAAATCCATTTAATTTTTTGCTAACAACTGAACAGAATTTCATATTGTACCAAAAATAATAAACGATTATGTCTGTATAAAAATACAGCGGATATTCTGTGCTTTTGATGTTTCACATGAAACATTATTTTTTTTGCCTGTGATTTTCAATGTTTCATGTGAAACATTATGGCGTTTTATAAAATTTTTGCCGTTTGTATGAAATTTATTGCTAAAACTAATGTAGCAATAACAAAAATTCGCTATAATTTTTGCATAAAATCATATATTGCTGCAAGAAGGACAGTTGTTTCTTTTTTGTAAATCTTTTATTCTGAAAGAATTATTTATACCATTAAAAACAAGCAATTTATTTTTCAAGCAATTTAAATCTAAAATAAATTTTATGACTTCCAACGCTTCCATTACTCCAATAGTTCCGGCTATTGCTCCAAGTATTCCAAAAACAGTTTTTGTTATGTTTTCACCTGGCTTGTTTGGGTAAATACAATGAAAACATGCTGTTTTCTCTTTGGGAACTATCGTCGTCAAAATACCGTCAAATTCGCAAACTGCTCCGCATATAAGAGGTAAACCGTTTTTATAAGCTGCGGAATTTATTAAATACCTTGTGGGGAAATTATCTACAGCGTCTACGATTATATCGTATTTTCTAAAAATTGACTCGATGTTTTCTTCAGATAAACGTTCACAATAGGTTTCAAAAAAAACATCAGAATTGAATTTTTCAAGTCTTTCTTTTGCAAGTAGTGCTTTTTGTTTTCCCAAATCAGATTCGCAATAAAGAATTTGCCTGTTTAAGTTGCTTTCTGACAATACATCAGAATCGCAAATTCCTATATTGCCAATTCCTGCTGCTGCCAAATAAGTTAGTACCGGGCTGCCAAGCCCGCCGGCTCCGCATACTAAAACTTTAGATTTTAATAACCTGTTTTGTCCTTCGCTTCCATTTTCTATACCGAATTCTTTAAGTAAAAGTTGCCTTTGATACCTCTCAAAATTTTCGTTTTTCATCTATCCGCCTCCTACAAATCTTAAAACTTCAAGGCTGTCACCATCTTTTAAAACAACCTTGTCGAGTTCTTCGGTTTTTAAAATTTTCAAATTACATTCAACTACTCCAGAATTTTTATCAAAACCTATGGAAGATAAAAAATTTGCTGCTGAAACATTTTGTCCAACTTCTTTTTCCTGGCCATTAACTTTAACTTTCATCTATAACCTCCCTTGCTTTTTTTACAGTTTCAGAAATGCTGTTTGATGACGTAATTTCTGAAACCATGCATATATTTTCAGGATGATGTTTTAAAATTTCTTCCAAGTTTGAAAATTTAATTCCACCTATTACTATTTTTGGTATTTTTATATTTTTAACGCAATAATCTAAATAATTTAATCCTACAGGCTGTACGCCATTTTCTTTTGTAAACGTGTGAAAAATAGGTCCTACACCTATATAATCTGCTCCATTTTCAACAGCTTTTTGTGCTTGAATAGTTGAATGCGTGGATAATCCTATAACCATATCTGATCCGACAATTTTCCGTACCTTTTTTATTGGCAAATCATCTTGTCCTATATGGACACCGTCGCTATTTACAGATAAAGCTATATCTATATCGTCATTAACTATAAAAAAACAATCGTAATCTAAAGTGAGATTGCGAATAATTTCACATTGTTTAAATTTTTCAAGCTTATTTTTAAATTTTTCTCGGTATTGGATAATTTTTGCTCCGCCGTCGAGCATTTCTTTTACTACCGTTATATTATCTTTTCCGTTAGAAAAATTTTCAGCTGTTATAGCGTACAAACCTTTGGGTAACTTATTTTTCATAGTATCATCCAATCTTTTAAAACAGGTTGATAGCCTGCTTTGTAAATCATTTCTTTAACCTCATTTACTGTTGTTGTATCATTTACTTTAAACTGACCATCGCCATAATTTTTCGTATAACCCCCAACTTCAACTCTTGACGCTGCAGACATTTTTGTTATCCCTAAAGGAACAAGCTTTTTTCTAAATTCATTGCTTTCTCTTGTGGAAACTGTAATATTTATGCGGTTAATAAAAAGACGGACAGCACATATTGCCTGCACAAGTTTTTTATCTGATATTTGCGTTTTAGGCTGATAATGACTGATAGTAGGCCGCAAACGCGGAAAAGACATTCCTATCTCACAAGACGGAAAAAAATCTTGTAGATATTTTGCATGAAGACCTGTAAAAAAAATTTCACTGATAAAATCATTCAAACCCAACAAAGTGCCGACATTTAAATTTCTAAAATTGGCAAGACCTGCTCTTTGGCAAGTTTCAAGTCTGTATTCATAGTTTGATTTTGCACCTTTTGTGTGGAGCGTTTTATAAAGTTTTTTGTCATAAGTTTCTTGATAAATAGTTAAACCTTCGGCACCTGCTGACTGTAGTTTTTCGTAACCTTTAACATCTAAAGGATAAATTTCAATATCTATACATTCAAAGTATTTTTTTAGAACTAATATGCATTTTTCAAGATAATCTAAAGAAGTTTTTTCAGGACTTTCGCCACAAACAAGCAAAATATGACGAATCCCATATTCGCATATAACTTTGCAATTTTGTTCTATTTCTTCAAAAGTCAAAATTTCTCTTTTTATATTGTTGGTTGTTGAAAACCCGCAATAAACGCAATTGTTTATGCAAAAATTTGAGACATAGAGAGGTGCATAAAGAATAATATTTTTGCCAAATTGTCTTACAGAAATTTCGTGTGCTTTTTGAGCCATTTGCTCTACAAAAACCAATGCTTTAGGAGTGAGCAGAGAAAGAAAATCTGTAGCCGAAAGACTATCTTTCTGCAGAATTTTTTCAATATCTAAACATTCAACGGAATTAGAAAATTCGTCGAAATCAAAATTGTCGTATTGCTTTTTTAAGTTATAAAAAGTCATTTTGTTGTTTATTTCCTCAAAATTATAGTTTAAAATACTAAGTTTTGGTATTTCTGAGAAAAAAGAAAATTTTTATTCTAAAAACCCGGTTAACGGTGAAGAAGCTTTTGCTGCTTTGGAAGTTTCGCCAAATCCCGCTAAAAAAGATTTACGCCCTGCTGCGACAGCATTTTTAAAAGCTTGCGCCATTAAAATTGGATTTTTGCTTGAAGAAATAGCCGTATTTATCATAACAGCTGCACAACCCATTTCTAAAGCTTTACAAGCATGAGATGGCTTTCCTATTCCAGCATCGACGATTATTGGAAGTTTTATTTCTTCAATTAGAATTTCAATCATTGCTTTTGCTTCTAAACCTCGGTTTGTTCCTATTGGCGATCCCAAAGGCATAATGGCGCAGGCCCCTGCATTTTTCATATCACGTGCAGCTGACAAATCAGCATTCATGTAAGGAAAAACTTTAAAATTCTCTTTCGCAAGTGTTTCGCAGGCTTTTGCAGTTTCATAGTTATCAGGTAACAGATATTTGTTATCTGTGATTATTTCTATTTTTATTAAATCTGTAGCACAAGCCGCTTGAGCAATTTTAGCAATACGAACAGCTTCTACAGCATTTCTGGCACCTGAAGTATTTGGCATAATTTTTATGTTTTTTGGGATAAACGAAATTATGTTTTCTTTAGGGTTGCCAAAATCAAAACGTCTAACCGCAACAGTTATGATTTCTGATCCTGAAGCTGAAATGATTTCTGGTATTAAAGAATTATTAGGAAATTTTCCACTTCCTATCATAATTCTGCTTTTAAGTTCCAATCCTTGAATATTTAAAATATCTTCCATTTTTATTACCTCCGGTATATAAAAAAACCCTATAAAGCAAAATGCCTTAAAGGGATTCTAAAATAAACTTATTAATTTCCCTATCGATGGCATTACCCACATCAGGTTCAAACGGTCAAAGGAATTCATCCTTATCTCAGCTCTGCTAGTTCGCAAGGCGCCCGTGTTTGTTGTTTTTTGCGTATAAATTATCAATTAATTTGAGCCATGCAAAAATACGTTTTAACTAAAAATTTAATACATGAGCAACTTTAAATTCAAAACTGTACATTTTGTTACTTTTGTGTTTCATAGAATTTATTTTAAAGATATCTTGCAACTGTAGTCACTAAAAATAATGTCAATTTTGTTCTCTCTAGCAAGCCAACCTAAAGCAAGATAAAGCATGGTATTCGATAATTCCAATGAAATTTTTATTTTAATAGAAGTGACCTGTCCGTGTTCAGACAGATATTTCCAAATTTCTCCAGCCGCAAACCCAATTTCTGATATTTCGCACATAATTATACTCTTTCAATATCAAACAAATCCTGCTCTGCTTGTACAACAACACCATTTTTTACAAGGCTTCTAACAATTTTAACCTTTAAAAAAGCTTTTATTTCATTCATAACTTTCATCGCTTCTATTATGCAAACAGTTGTACCAATTTCTACAGTATCACCGTCTTTTACAAATGCAGGCGAACCTGGTGATGCCGAAGCATAAAACACTCCGGTTACAGGAGATTTTATAGTTTCTGATAGCGTTGTCGTTGTTGATTTTGAAATCGAAGAAACAGCCGAATCGCTTTCAACAGCGGAAATGGATGTGTTGGCGGTTTGCTGTATATTTTGGCTTTTGTGTTTTTTGCGCTTTATTTTGATGTTGTAATCTTTAGAACTAACTTCAATGTCACAAATGCTCTCATCTTTCATTACTTCATAAAGAGCTTTTACTTTGCTTTTAATATCGTCTGGCATATTTATTTGTTCTCTGTTATAAAGCTGCTTTTATACTTAAATTTATTCTTCCCTTTTCATCAATTTCTATAACTTTCACCTTAACACAATCGCCTTCTCTAACAGCTTCTTCAACTTTTTTAACATGACCTTTTGCAAGTTGCGAAATATGTATCAACCCTTCTTTACCCGGAATAATTTCAGCAAAGGCTCCAAATGGCATAAGCCTCGTAACTTTTCCAGTGTAAATTTTGCCTATCTCAACTTCTGCAGTTAAAGTGATAACATAATCTTTTACTAAACTTACGCTTTCAAGTGATGCTCCAGAAATAGAAACCTTCCCATTATCTTCAACATCTATTTTAACATTATTATCTTCCTGAATTTTCCTTATATTTTTCCCTCCAGGACCGATAAGCTCTCCGATTTTGTTTGGAGGTATCATAACAACAAGCATCTTCGGAGCATAATCTGAAAGAGTTGTTTTAGGGATAGAAATTGCAGCATCCATTTTTTCTAAAATAAAAAGTCTGCCTCTTTTTGCTTGTGCTAAAGCTTTTTTCATGATTTCTTGTGAAAGACCTGAAATTTTAATATCCATTTGCAAAGCTGTAATTCCTTTTCTAGTTCCTGCAACTTTGAAATCCATATCGCCAAGATGATCTTCCATACCCATAATATCTGTGAGAACAGCGTATTTATCGCCTTCTTTTATAAGACCCATAGCCACACCCGCAACACTTGCTTTTAATGGAACGCCAGCATTAAACATTGCAAGCGAACCACCGCAAACAGATGCCATAGACGAAGAACCATTTGATTCTAAAATATCAGAAACAACTCTTATTGCATATCCAAATTCTTCTTCGTTAGGCAAAACAGCTTTTAAAGCTCTTTTGGCTAAATTTCCATGACCAATTTCCCGTCTACTTGTTCCTCTTTCTGGTTTTGGTTCACCGGTAGAAAACCCAGGAAAATTATAATGCAGCATAAATCTTTCTTTGTATTCTCCACCAAGTTCATCCATAGTTTGCATATCTCCAGTAGCACCCAAAGTGACAGTGGCTAAAGATTGCGTCTGACCTCTTGTAAAAAGAGCTGAACCATGAGAGCGCGGTAAAACATCGGTTTCAATGGTTATAGGTCTTATTTCTTCAAGATCTCGTCCGTCTGATCGTATATTTTTATTTAAAACCAAACTTCTTGCTTTTTTATAATAAATGTCTTCTAATATTGCATCTAGTGCACTTGGAAGTTCTTCTGGATATTTTTCAAGCAATCTTGCTTTTATATCTTTTTTATATGCAGACCAAAACGCATCTCTTTCTGATTTTTCTTTTATAACAACTCCTTCTTCTGCTTTTGATATAGCTTCTGCTTCTATGTCGGCTTTTAAAGAAGGGTTATATTGAGGTTGGCGAACTTCGATTTTATTTTTTTTAGGTAGCGTGTTTTGAAATGATGATATTTCCTGAACAGTTTCTTTTGCAAGTTGTAAGGCTGCAAGCATTTCTTCTTCAGAAAGTTCCAATGAGGCAGCTTCTACCATAGTAATAGCTTCTTCTGTTCCACTGACAATTAAATCTAAATCGCTTTTTTCCTGCTCTGATTTTGTTGGGTTTACTATCAAGTTTCCGTTAATTCGTCCTATCCTTACACAAGAAATAGGAGTTAAGAAAGGAATGTTTGAAACGGTGAGTGCTACAGAGGTTCCAAGTACAGCAGCTACGTCAGTTTCATTTTCTCCATCGTAAGACAAAACCAATGCTGAAATTTGTGTGTCATTTCTCCAATATTCAGGAAAAAGTGGTCTTATGCTTCTGTCTATAATTCTACTTATCAAAATTTCACTGTCTTTAGGTCTGGCTTCTCTTTTAAAAAAACCTCCCGGAATTTTACCAGCAGCATAAGTTCTTTCTCTATAATCTACAGTTAAAGGCATGAAATCAATACCTTCTTTTGGTTCTTTTCCAACAACTGCTGCCACTAAAACTGAAGTTTCACCGACCGTTACCAAACAAGAACCAGCTGCTTGTTTTGCCATTTTTCCTGATTCTATAGTAAATTTTTTACCTGCTACGTCAATCTCTTTTTTAAAGTATTCCACATTTTCTCCATTTCCCTATAAAATACAAAAAAAACTGTGCTTTAAGCGCTAGTTATTTGGATTTTAGTTAAGAGTTAATTTTATTTTCTGAGATTTAATTTTCCGATAAGCGAAATATAACCGCTCTCATTGACTCTCTTTAGGTAATCCAATAATCTTCTTCTTTGCCCTATCAACTTAATAAAACCCATTTTTGAGCCAAAATCTTTAGGAAATTTTCCAAAATGTTGGGAAAGATGGTTAATTCTTGTTGTCAAAAGTGCAACTTGAATTTCAGCTGATCCTGTATCTGTAGGGTGTGTTTTGAACTGCTCTATAACTGACTTCTTTTCAAACGCCATACTGCATTCTCCTTTCATTACAGCTAAACATGTGCCACCATGGCTTATGTGCTTTTTGAGTATAACAAAAATTTTTGTGTATGTCTAATTCTGTATAAGTATTTTAGAAATTTGATCAGGCAAAAAACATTCATAAGTGTAAACGTTGCTAAAAGTTTTTACTGGCTTTGGTTGACTTTACAAAAAGCGATAAAGTTTTTTGTTACTTTGAAAATCCAAATTGCAGATAAAATATGCTCATATTTACTTTTGAGCTTAATTTTATTCATTACTAAGTTTATGTTGTCACTGTATTTTTTTTCAGGAATAAGTATCTTTAAAATTCTATACTTTATCGCTTCGTCATATTTTGTAAATTTCTTTAAATCTATCTTGATTTTATTTTTGGTTGCAGTAGAACATTTTTTTGCATAAATTAAAGAAAGTTTTTCTAAGTAGGCGTCTTCTCTGGCTTGAATTTGGGATAGCGAAAATATATGTTCAGCAAAAAAAGGATTTATCTTTTTAAATACAGGACTAACGGAAAGTCTGATTTTATTTCTTGTGTAAATATCTAAAAAATTTGTTTCGTCATGTAAGAATTTTAGATTATGGTTTTTAGCATAATCTTCTATTAAACTCCTTTTTATGCAAAGTAAAGGTCTGATCACAGCAAGAGTGTCAGAAATTTTTCTTTCTTGAGGTATGCCAAGGAATGTGCCACTTCCTCTTAGAAGACGCATAATTACAGTTTCAGCATTATCGTCAGCATTGTGTGCTGTTGCAATTTTATTGCAATGATGTTTTTTAGCGATAGCTTCAAGATTGGAATATCTTAAAATTCTGCCGGCAGTTTCTATTGAAACTTTTTCTTTTTGTGAGTAGTCTTTAACTTGTAAATTTTTAAAAACAAAAGGTATTTTTAGATTGTCTGATAATTTTTTGACACAAATGGCATCTTTGTGAGAATTTTTTCTCAAATTATGATTGAAATTTACAATAATGCTCTCAAAACTTATCTTTTTTGAAAGCCGGCTAAATAAATGTGCCATAGACACTGAGTCAGCACCGCCTGATACTGCAAGAACTATCTTATCGTTTTTTTTCACAAAATCATTAATCTGTATGTTTTTATAAAAAATATCCCAAGCGTTCATTTTGAATTGTTCTTTTCTTCTATAAAAAATCTTCTGAGAAAATTTTTTCTAACTTCAAATTTATTTGGAGAAATGAGGGATATAAAGTCTTCTATAAAAGAATAATTGTATTGGTCTGGCAGAATAGCTATATATATGTCGCACCACAAAGGTTGGAATTCACTTTTAAATTTTCTCAGAAGATTATTATCGTAATTGAAATGTTCAGCAAACATAAAAGTTTTTGTTAAAGTTTCAAATATGGCATCTTTTGTGCTTCCATTTCCTTGTTGATTGCATGTAAAACCTAAATCAAAAAATTTGCAGTTTTTTTCTCTAGCGGCAAGAACACTTTTAAAAATTAAGTAAGAAAAAATATCTTTCTCATGTCTTCTGTAACGCACAGCACAGCACATAGCTTCATAATTATATGCCGAGGTTAAAAAAGAGGCAAAAGCTATGATAATTCCATCTTTTTTGACTACTGCAAAATTAAAATGCTTCATATAAGAAGGATCATATTGGCTGGGAATAAAATCCATTTCAACGTACCCAGTGTTTTGCTTCCAATCAGCATCGATATTGCTAAATAACGTGCTGTATTTGTCAAAATCACTTGGCGGCAAAATTTCATATTCAAACCCATCTTGTTCTAATTCTTTTTCAAGCAAAGAAAATTTGCGGATACTTCCCAAATCTTTATTAAAACTTTTCAAATTTATCTTAGCTTCTTGGCCTATTGTAAAAGCTTCTAAGTTTACATCGTTGTAAATTTGCAAATATTTTCTATCTACACCTAAAAAAAACGGTTTTGCAGAGGTTTTTTCAGCAAATTCTTTAAAACGCCATATAAGTTCTGGTTTTCTTTCAGGATTGCCGATTGGATCGCCCAAAGCAATAAGACTGTCTCCTGAACGGGCAAATGCTATAAAAGCGTCTTTGGTGTCACTTACAATATATCTTTTATCTTTCAAAAGTGCCGAAAAAGCGTATGTGTATTTACATTTATAGATGATGGTTTTAATATCTTCTCTGGAAAATTTTACTTCGCGCGTTGTGATTTTCTTAAGAATCTGTTCTATTAACACTGCTAAAATAATAAATGCAAAATATAAAGCGGTTTTTAAAAAATTAGATGCTGGAACACTTAAAGGAATGTCAGATAAAAATTGACTGATATGTATCCAATAAAAAACGTCGTATCTGTTGATAAAAAAACCCACCCATAAAGATAAAGCGAAAACTCCACAAACGGTGCTAAACCACCACATATTTAAAGAGACTGCAAAAATAGATTTTTCTCTATAAAAATATTTTTTTGACAAAATGAATAAGACAAACAGGAAAGCAAATAAAATAAAAATTAAAATGTTAAAACTGTAATTAAACGTTACAATTATTGAAAAAGTCATTAAAAAAAGTGCTGCACTGCGAGCAGATTTTACTCTAAATTGCAATGCTTTTGAGATAAAAAGCAATGCGATGGCTGAGGCGCTTAACAGAAAACGTGGAAAATCAAAAACCCAAGCCCAAGGCACGAAGTGAAAAGTTTTTTGCAATAAGTTTGATTGCGAAAGCGTTGATGGCGAAATGCTATAAAACATTAAAACTGTTCCATAAATAAAAGAGAGAATTGTGATAAATTGAACAGACAAGGCAGACAATGTTTTGCCAAAAACTTTGACGGACGTTTTGGTCTTTTTTATAAATTGGCTTATCTCAAAAGCACATAAAAGCAAAAGAGCTATTGAAAGCGGGAAAAAATAAAAAATTGCTCTATATGCCAAAAGTCCACCAATAACAGCCGGATTGCTTGCAGATGATGGAAGCAGCAAAGCGATTGTTGTTTCAAAAACTCCCATCCCGCCTGGGACTTGGCTTATAATAGCTAAAAGTTGAGCTGCTAAAAATACTTTTAAAAGCATTAAATATGTAAATTCTCCAGATGGCATAAGAATATATAAAATTACTGAAGCTATGAGCCAATCACTTACAGATAAGAAAATTTGCCAAAAAGCGATTTGTAAATTTGGAAATGAAAAGGTTTTATTAAACAAATTTATTTTTTTGAAATGTAAAGAACATAAAATTAGGTATACGGCTAAAATTAAAATAAAAAATATTCCTATAGCTTTTGTTGAAAAGTTAAAATTTAAAACTCCATCTAATTGTGCTGGCGAAAAAGTAAAAACAAAACTACCAATAACCAAAAGACCAAGCCAAATTGTAGCAGACGAAAAAAACAAAACCTTTGTGACATCAAGCATAGAAATATTATGTATAGAATAAAGTCTGTACCTTATAGAACCGCCAAAAAGCATAGAATATCCGGTATTATTGCCTAAAGCATTACTTATAAAACAAGAAAGCAAAATATCTGAAAACTTCATTGTGTTTTTTTGCCCAACATATCTAAATGCTACAACATCATAGCAACCTAGTAAAAAATAATAAAAAAGTGCTAAAAATAGAGCTGCATAAATTTTAATTGAAGCTATTGACGAGAAGGCGTTTGCTATATCTTTATAATTTAAATTTTTTAATTGATTGTGAAGCAAGATAATTGCTATAACAAAAATTAGAAGGCCTAAAGGTGCTATGATAAATTTTAGATAACGTTTCATTAAAATAACCTAAAAATAACCTAAATTTTAATTTTCTGCAGGTAAATCAGCAAAAATATGACAGAATTGTTAAATTATCAACTTATATTTAAGTATATCCTATCATTTTTTGCCGAATTGCCAAAAAGCAATGTATATTTGTGCGGGTAGCTTATTTTTATAAAAATTATTTCTTTATTACTTTGCAGTCTTGAAAAACTATCCACCTGTTCTCCACTCCTTCTATTTTACCGCCATACATGCATATTCCCTCTATAGTTACCTCATCGTTCGTTGATAATTCAATTATGTCATCGGATGTTTTAAAAAAAAAGACCGGGAATGTTGTGTTGTAACTTGGTGTGTCCAAATTTAATAGACCCACTACATATTTCCCATTCCCAATTCTTTCCAATTCTTCGCGTGCGTTTACCACGAAAGCAGCCAGTCCAGAAACAGTCACTCGTTGTCCTATATAATTTTTCTCAAATCTAATACAATTTCTCTCAAATTCAGTAATAATTTCTGTAGCGTCGACTGTTTTTGCCTCTGCAAGTGCAACAGAATGCATCATAAAAAATGACATTAAAACAATTAATAATTTTTTCACTGGTGTTTTTCCTTTTTGCAATCTAATTTTGTGTTTTTTTAAGTATTGTAGAGCCGAAACTAAAAATATTGCCATTTTTACATATTTTTTTGATTGAAAACATCTGAAACTTCATTAACGACATCGTAAGGCATTATGTTTTCTAGACATTTTGGGTTATTGCCATAATAACAAGGGATTTTCAAAACTGTTCTTGTAAAGTTGCAAGGCGAACAAGGCGGTGGTCTGTATAAAATTTTACCGCGATGTGTTTGCGGACCGCTATTGCAAGCAGTGTTATTGCCGTAAAGACCTATTACTTTTATAGGCGTAGTTGCAGCTATGTGTATTGCTCCTGTGTCTACAGAAATCAATAAATCTATTTGTTCAAAAACAGATTTCAAATCTAAAAGCGTGGTTTTTCTACATAGATTGTGAATGGACAAACTCGGAAAAGTGTTTTTTGCTGCTTTGGAGTATTTGTCAAAAATTTTTGTTCCAATAAAATAGAAATCTATATCAAAATTTAAAGATAGAGTTTTAATTATTTCAAGGGTATATTTTAATGGGTAAATTTTCTCATTGCCTTTCACTTTATCTCCACATAGGCAAAAAGCTAAAGAATATTGTTTGGTTTTTGCAAGCAAAGTATAAACTTTTTCTTTTATTTTATTTGAGGTTTTAGGTAGAACCGGCATCGCTAAATTGTAATTTTTTAAATAAGCTTTAACTATTGTTTGATAACGGACCGACATATGAACTTTATCTGAATCTTTAGGAAGCTTTATAACTGTTGTCAAAAATTTAGCATTAGGGTTTGTTATTTTTCCGCACCACCAACTAGAAGGTCCTACAGTTTTCTTTATAGAATAAAATAAAACAGCTTTTGCCAAAAACCTTGAATGATCTAAAAAAATACATTCATCAAATTTCATTTTTCTTAATTTAAAGAAAGTTTTGATAAACCATAAAACTTGATCTAATCTTTGCCTAAAAATGCTTTTGGAGGCCAAAAAATTAGTATAAATGCAATCATCTACAAAATTTAGGTTTTCAACGAAAGCTCTAACGCGTTCAATTGCTATCAAAACGATAAAATCTGAAGGTAAAGACTCTCTTAATAATTTTAAAGCAGCTGTAGCCATGACGTAATCTCCTATATTTCCATTTGTCACAATGAGTATTTTTTTCATTATTTTTTAGTTTTATGTTTTTATTTTTCTGGTTTTTGCGTTTTTGTAATCTCTCTGTTAATAAATTTAAGTGATTTTATCCTTTCTAACACTGGAGGGTGAGAATATTCTAAAAAGATTTTGAATTTGTGAGGTGTTAAATTTGAAAGATTATCACAAGAAAGTTTTTTTAGAGCATTAATTAAACTTTCAGGTTTTCCATAAGTTTTTGCAGCGTAAGCGTCAGCTTCATTTTCATGTTTTCTTGAAAAACAATTTGATATTACAGAAAGTATAAAAGAAATTGGCGTGTACAAAAAGCCAAAGAAAATAATTCCGTTGTATATATGATGGTTTTGTGGCATAAGAAAAGCATTATAAAGCCATTCTTGATTTAAAAAAAGCGACATAATATAAAACATAAAACCCATAGATATAAAAGAAAATAACATGTTTTTCTTTATGTGATTGAGTTTGAAATGACCCATCTCATGCGCTAAAACGCTTGTAAGTTCGTCAACAGTGTGGTTTTTAATTAAAGTATCAAATAAAACAATGCGTCTAAATTTCCCAAATCCGGTAAAAAAAGCGTTTGATTTTGTAGACCGTTTAGAACCGTCCATCTTGAATAAACCTTTCATTTTGAAATTTTCTTTTTGGGCATATTGCTCAATAGAACTTTTCAACTCTCCATCTTCAAGCGGGGTGTATTTATTGAATAAAGGCATTATGACTACCGGTGCTATGAAAATGATAAAAATTTCAAATAAAGCTATTGCTGCAAAAGCGTAAAGCCAAGCAAGTTCACCTAGAAAATAAAAAGCTGAAACTATTGCTCCAAAAATTATTGCTCCTATGATTATTGATAAAATGCAGGTTTTTATGAGGTCAAAAACAAAAACTTTGACTGTCATTTTGTTAAATCCAAATTTTTCTTCTATATAAAAAACTCTATAAAACGAAAAGGGAATTTTTAACAAACCAAAAAGTCCAAATACAATTGCTGCAAAAATTAAAGCTGATGTTAAATAACCAGTGTATAAAAGCAAATTATCAGAGACAAAACGCATAGATAAATCATTTATACACTTAAAAGCACCTGATAAAATCAAAATTATTGTGAAAGCTAAAAAAGATGTTGAATAGACAATTGAAAATTTTGTATTGATTTTTAAGTATTTTTGTGCTTTTGCGTATTTTTCTTTGTCAAAAAGTGCATTAAATTCTTCAGGGATATCGTTTGTCATGCTTTTTAAATTAAGAAAATCCGCAATTTGTTTAACTAAATAGGTTGAAAATAAAACAAAAATGACAAAAAAAGTTGAGATGCTCATAATTTTCCTCTTTTATTTACAAATTCGTTGCCTTATATCATGTATTTGGTTTCCATAGTATTATAATACCTAAAAGCTTTTAGCATTGGATAGATTGTATTTATCCCACACAGTGTTATACTCAAAAGCTTTTGTAGTGTTATGCAATAGCATTGTTATTGTCATGGGACCTACGCCGCCGGGAACAGGTGTAATATCTATATTCATGTCTTTTACTCCGTCAAAATCTACATCTCCGCAAAGCCCGTTTTCAGTTCTATTTATTCCTACGTCTATAACGCAGGCACCGTTTTTGATGAAATCTTTAGTTATAAATTTAGGTTTTCCTAAAGCTGCTACTAAAATATCTGCAGATTTGCAGATACTTTGCAGATTTTTTGTTTTTGAGTGTGCTGTAATAACCGTTGCATTATGTTTAAGCAAAAGCGTTGCAAGAGGTTTTCCCACAAGGTTTGATCTTCCAACAACTACTGCAGTTTTTCCTTCTATTTCTATCTTTGATTCTTTCAAAAGTTCTATCACACCGGCTGGTGTGCATGGAAGTGGCAAGTATGGGTTCCTATATTCACCGGTATTTAAAAATCCAGCATTAAGAGGATGTAGACCGTCTGCGTCTTTTGAAGGATCTATTGCTTTTATGCATCTTAGCGTATAGCTATTTAGCTCAAAGATATTGTCAGGCAATGGTAATTGAAGTAAAATTGCGTTAACTTCTTTATTTTCATTTAGTTTTTTTATCAATGAAATAATATCATCTGGAGAAGAAGCTTCTGGCAGATCATAATGAAAAGATTTAATACCACAATCTTGGCAGGCTTTAATTTTTGCTTTTACATACACTTGGCTTGCAGGATCGCTTCCTACTAAAATGGTTGCAAGTCCTGGCGCCTCGTTCTTAGCTGAAGCTATAACAGCTGCTTTCAGAGCTTCCAGAGCTTTTGGAGTTTCAATAGCTGATTTCATAGCTTCCAACGACTTCAGAGATTTCGTGCTTTCGATAGCTAATTTCAGAAATTTCAGATTTTTATCAACATCAAAACTAGTAGGTTCACATCCGGCACTTGTTTCCTGATGGCGTGCGGCTTTAGTAACTGATATCAGAAAATCTAGCTTCCCAAGAGCTGATTTTATAGATTTCAGAGTTTCAATAGCTGGGTTCATCTCTGAAATTACCGGAGTAGAGGAGTATACATTCAGAAATTTCGCATATTCAATAGCTACATTCAGAAATTTCGGGACGGAGTCCTCCAGGGAGCTAGCATAAATTAGAGCCTCCATAATTCCACTAACTAAATGTAGAGATTCCGGAAATGTAGCAGCTAAATTCAGAGCTTCCATAACTTTAATAGTTGATTTCAGATATTCTGTAGTTACATCGACCATACCTGATGATACCCAAGGTAGGCAATCTGCAACCGTTGCTTTCAGAGCTTCCAGAGCTTTTGGAGTTTCAATAGCTGCTTTCATGGCTACCAACGACTTCAGAGATTTCGTGCTTTCGATAGCTAATTTCAGAAATTTCAGATTTTTATCAACATCAGCTAATTTCAGAAATTTCAGATTTTTATCAACATCACTAGTAGGTTCACATCCGGCACTTATTTCCTGAGGTTTCGCAAAATTATTAGCTAATGTTAGAAATTCTAGTTTTTCAATAGTTGATTTCATGCCTTCCAGAGCTTCAATGGCTGGTCCCAGTAATTCTGGAGCTTCAACAGTTGGGTACACCGATTCCGTAGTTATCGGAATTATAGTACAAGATTTCACATATTTAATAGTTAAATTCAGAAATTTCAGTAATTCAGTATTTGAATCGTCCATAGCATACTGCAGAGCTTCCACAACTACACCAGCTACATTCAGAGATTCCGGAAATGTAGCAGCTAAATTCAGATCTTCCAGGATTTTAATAGTTGATTTCAGAGATTCTGTAGTTACTTTTTCTACGCTTGAATATACACTTACTGTAATCATTGTTTTCAGAGACTCAATGCGTTTACTTATTGCTTTTCGCTTTTCATCTGAAATTCTTTTTCCATCTATTATTCTCATGATTTGCTCCTATTGATTCTAAAAATTTATTGCCATTTTAAAATAGGCTTTCTTGCAGCTGTTACTTCATCTAACCTTTTAACCGGAGTATTTTGAGGAGCATTTTTAACTATTTGAGGGCATTTTTCAGATTCTTCAAATATAATTTTAATAAGAGTATCTACAAATTTATCAAGCGTTTCTTTTGACTCTGTTTCTGTTGGTTCTATCATCATAGCTTCTGCTACTATTAGAGGAAAATATATTGTTGGTGCATAATAACCATAATCTAAAAGTCTTTTGGCTACGTCTAAAGTTCTAATATTGTTTTTTAAAACAGATTTTGGTGCTAAAACAAATTCATGCATGCATCTGTTTCCTGCCGGAACTTCTATTTTTTCTCTAATACGTGCAAGCATGTAATTTGCATTTAAAACTGCCTGCTGTGAAGCATTTTTCAAACCTTCGCTGCCAAGTGCTTTTATGTAGACATAAGCTTTAAGTAATACTGGAAAATTGCCTAAAAATGCTTTTAATTTGCCGATGCTTTTGGGTTTTTTATAATCTAAAGTAAAATTGTTTTTACTAGTTTTTTTAATCCTTGGTACCGGCAAAAAAGGTTCTAAAAATGATTTAACACCAACCGGTCCAGAACCAGGTCCACCGCCGCCGTGAGGCGTTGCGAAAGTTTTATGTAAATTAAGATGCATAACATCAAAACCCATGTCGCCAGGGCGTACAATACCCATAACAGCATTTAAATTTGCTCCGTCATAATATAAAAGTGAACCATTACTGTGAACAACTTTTGAAATTTCTAAAATTTGTTTTTCAAAAATTCCCAAAGTGTTTGGAACTGTAAGCATTATTGCTGCAACATCTGAAGTTAAAAGACTTTTCAATTTATCAATAGAAATATTGCCGTCTTTTTCAGACGGTAAATTTATAACTTCAAAACCGGCTAAAGAAGCAGAAGCTGGGTTTGTGCCATGTGCCAAATCAGGAATTATGATTTTTTTTCTTTTTTGCTTTATATATTTAAAATGTTGGCTGATTATTAAAAGCCCTGCAAATTCTCCTTGTGCACCAGCTGCTGGTTGAAGAGAAAAAGCATCCATTCCGGTTATTTCGCATAAGTCTTTTTCAAGCTCAAACATTATTTCTAAAGAACCTTGGATGGTTTTTTCATCTTGAAGTGGATGAATTTTTGTGAAATTTTTTAGCTTTGCAATACGTTCGCTAATTAAAGGATTGTATTTCATTGTGCAAGATCCTAAAGGATAAAAAGTGGTTGAAAGAGCATAGTTTTTGCGCGAAAGGTTTGTGAAATGTCTTAATAAATCTATTTCTGAAATATTGGGCAAGTCCAATTCTGATTTTCTTTTAAGATTTTGAGGAATTTCACAATCAATCGGCACATCACAGTCTATGTCGTAAGCAGCAAGACATTCTGAGGATATTTCATTTAATAATTTTTCCATTTTATTTCCTATTGAATTTATGTGCGATCTACTTAAACTGCGGTTTTGTTAAATCATGAAAACATTGCATTCGCTTTTTAAAGTAAATACATTTTCCCTTTGAATTCCTAAAAAAAGTGTGAATTTTAAGATTTTAGCTCGACTAATTCCCGCTTTCACCAAACAGGTGCTTTGTCTGAAATTTCCGCTTTCACGCATCGGACGGTCGCTTTTGCAGTTATTGCCCCAGCCGTTGCTTTTAATTCCCATTTTTCAAAGATGAAGCTTTGCCTTTAATTCCACCTTTTCAAAGGGTCAGCACTTTTAAAAGTGCGGGGTTTTAAAACCTAAAATTTTTCAGGTCAAATCTATCTGTCAAGAAACCCGGCAAAATAATGAGAGCCGCTAAAGCTATAGGTTATAAAACCCCCGGCCGCCGTTGGCGACCACCCCCTTTAAAAAAGTGGGAATAACTGCAAAAGCACCGACCCCCTGCAAGTAAAGGTGGAATTAAAGCGGAGCCCCTTTTTATAGCTATTCGCACTTTATTAAAGAAAGCCGTGGACTTTAATTCCCATTTTTCAAAGATGAAGCTTTGTCTTTAATTCCACCTTTTTTAAAGTGGGAATAACTACAAAAACGACTAGACCCTTTAAAAAAGAGGAAATTAAAACTAGACCTAATATTTTTAGTAAAAACGCCGACGTTTTTCATCGGAAAATCAAAACCCTTCGCCGCTATTGTAGACAACTTATTAGAACCAAATTCTCTACGCGTGTGATAGGGTTTCGTATCATTGCTACTAATCCGTTCAAATACCTGCGGCCGGCGCGAGTCTTTTTATCTACTTCTCATAAATTTTATCTTTTCTTACCAATGAATGTTTTAACGCTTCATCAAAAGAAATATCATTTTCTATAGCAAAATTTGCAATATCGCGATATTCAGCTTTAGATTTTTCAACATTATAACCCTTGGCGGTTTTTATCTTAACATTGTTTTTGCCAGTGCTAAATTGCCTTTCTAAAATGTACCTGCTGCAAATTGTTTTTCTAACTCCAAAAGTTGTGGTGTATTTTAAAATCAATTCAGCAAAAAAATTTGACCTGTCTACCTCGCACAAGCAGGTAAGTAAAAAAGCAGGTCGGTTTTGCTTCATAAAAATTGGAATTGTGAAAACATCAAGAGCACCTCGCTTAAGCAAGACATCGCAGGCAAAACTTAAAGCTTCGCCGGTGATGTCATCTAAATTGCATTCTAACTTTGCTATCTCATCGTTTTCATTACCAAAATTTTGCACTTGGGTTTGTCCTAAAAAAGCTCTCAGACAATTAGTGTTTTCAAAATTTTTTTTGCCCATCCCATAACCTATTTTTTTGATTTTCATCGCAGGCATTTGCAAAAACTCATTTGCAAAGTGTTTTAAGAGAGCAGCACCTGTTGGAGTGCATAATTCCGATAAAATTCCAGAAGAAAAAATTGGAATATCTTTCAATATATTTGCAGTTGCAGGAGCTGGAACAGGGACAATTCCATGCAGACATTTTATACTTCCACTTCCAGTATTTATAGGTGAAACTATTATTTTATCAGGTTTTAAAAAATCTAAAAGCACGCAAAAACTGACAATATCTGCAATTGCGTCCATATTTCCAACTTCATGGAAATGAATTTGCTCAATAGTTTTTCCATGCACTTGGCTTTCGGCGTCTGCAATAATTTTATAAATCGCAAAAACATTGGATTTTATATTGTCAGATATTTTAAGAGAAGATATTATATTTTCAATTTTGTTGATATTTGCGTGTTGATGAGGTTGGGAATGTGAATTATTATCATGTTTATGATGGTGTTGATGTTGTGCGTGTTTGTCATTACTGTGTTCATCTAAAATGGATTCTTGCTTTCCGTCAATAAGAACCTTCATCTGAAATCCACTAACTGCCCATTTAACGGCTTTGCAAAATGAAATTTCTGTATTTTCGAGACCTGCCAAGTTTATATTTTCTAAAAATTTACTTTTATCGCTGTCGTCAAGCAAATCATATAAAGCAGCGTTGAGCATATCGCCTGCTGCTCCCATAGAACATTCTAAATAGAGAATTTTCATTTTGCACTTTCCATTTTGTTTATACAGTTTGCGATAAAACCCGCGCCAAAACCGTTATCTATATTTACTACAGAAACGCAATTTGCACAAGAATTTAACATTGAAAGCAAAGCCGAAAGACCTTTAAAATTTGCACCGTAACCTACACTTGTAGGAACAGCTATAACAGGACAAGGCGACAAACCGCCGACCACGCTTGCAAGTGCACCTTCCATTCCGGCAACTGCAATGATAGCACGTGCTTTTGAAATGATTTCAACAGAAGCTAAAATTCTATGAATTCCTGCAACACCTACATCATAAAGACGTTCTATTTTGCTTCCTAAAGTTTCAGCAGTAATTGCAGCTTCTTCGCATACTGGCATATCACTTGTGCCGCCACTTACTATAACAACGCAGCCTGTTGTTTGTCGTTTTAAATTTTTGTTTACCACAGCTATTTTTGCTGTTGGGAAAAACGTCAAAGGAATTTTCTTAGAAAGCAAAAAATCTGAAGTTTGCTGCTCTATTCTGGTAATCAAGATGTCTTTTAAGCTTTTTTCAAGCATATCTGACACAATTCCAAAAATTTGTTCATTGCTTTTTCCCTGACCATAAATAACTTCATTAGTGGATTGACGCGAGCTTCTGTGATAATCAATATTTGCAAAGCCTAAATTTTTGAAAGGTTCAATATGTAAACCTAATAAAGCGTCCTCAGGAGAAATTTTGCCATTTTGGACGCTTTTCAATAAGTTTAAAATTTCTTTTTTATTATTTGCTTTTTTCATAACTGTAAACTATTTTGCAAAGCGGTTGGAAACTAAAATTAAAAGTTTATAGAGAATGTACAACAAAACAATTCCGGCAATTCCAGATAAAAAACTTGATAAAATTTCATTTGAGATGAAAGGAAATGAATAATCTGTAAAAACTGAAGTTATATTTTTTGCAAAACTATCAAAACCATATTTTTCTGCTACTGCTTCCAATGTGTCTGGATGGGAAGATGCAAATAAACTTGCAAGGAACATTGTAATAATAGGTAAAATCCAAGATAAGAAAAATCTATTTTTCATTGTTGCCTCCAGTCAAGCTTTTGAAAGCTTTTACCAAAATCAAAGTTATAAACGTTTCTAAAACAGCAAAAATTAAATGCAAATTCATCATATCTTTTAAAGCTGATCCAAAAGAAACAGTTCCTGAGATGGAAAGCTCTACAACACAGGCGAAAGCCGAAACTAAAATAGAAAAAAAACAAGCTGTTGTAACCGCCAAATAATAACTTTTATGAGATAAGCTTTTATAGATATAGTAAGAAATGAGTGAACCAATAAAAGCCATGTTGAATATATTTGCTCCAAGTGCTAAAACACCGCCGTCTGCAAAAAAGAAAGATTGGATGATAAGAACCGAAGAAATAACTATAAAGCCGGCAAAAGGTCCTACAAGAATTGCTGCAAAAACTCCACCTAATAAATGAGCTGATGTGGCCGAAGCGATTGGTAGATTAAACATTTGAAAAGCAAAAACCCAAATTGCTGCTATACACATTTTTTGAAAAAAAGAAGAAGCACCGTTTGATAAAGAAAAGCTACCACCGTTGAATGCTATGTTAGAATTTCCATCTGCATTTCCAGCAAGAACACCTGATATTACGCTAACTGCTTTTAAAACTTTGCCTAAACAAAAACCAAGCATAGCAACTGCTCCTGCCAGAAAACCACTCGCTACTCCATTGTTTAAAAATCCATCTGGGATATGCATTTACGCCTCCAATAAATTGATGATAAAGCTGCTCATTTTTTCTAAAACTTGCACTGGGAGTGTATAAAATTTTTGCTCCTTTTTAAAGTATTTGCAATATAAATAACTTAGATTTCGTTGTTGTGCCAGAGCATGTTTTTATATATATTTTACTCTTTTTTGGTGTAGATAACATTAAAGCAAACTTTTTGCATAACAATAGACAGCTGCCGGGATTTCTATTTTTTTACCTTATTTCGCCAAAAAGTGAATTGATTTTTGCAGATTTTATGAACGCGTAAAACTGTTTTCCTAAGTAGGTTTTGTCAGTTGTTATGAATACTTTTCGGCATGATCGGGTTCTGGCAGACAGAATGCCGTTTTCAAATTTTTCCCCTAAAACTTCTTGCTTTGTGTTGACCATTGCAGCCGCTATCTTGGCAGAAATTTCATTAGATTCTTTTAAAATAACAGAGTGCCTGTGTTTTTTTTCTTCCAATGAAACATCATCAGGTATTTGAGCAGCTTTTGTGTTTGGTCTTTGGGAGTATCTAAAAACATACAATCCGTCGAATTTTATATCTTTGATAGCATTTAGTGTTTCTTCAAAATTTTTTTGGCTTTCGCCTGGAAACCCTACGATAACATCAGTTGTTATACTAATATCTGGCATTGCAGTTCTCAAATTTTTTATCAAATTTAAATAGTGCTTGAAAGTATATTTTCTATTCATTTGTTCTAATATTTTATCAGATGCTGATTGCATAGGCAGATGAATATGCCGGCATACTTTTGATTCTTTAGACATAATTTCTATTAAATCATCGTTTAAATCTTTTGGGTGATTTGTCATAAAGCGAATTCTTGTCAAACTCTCGATTTTAGCGATTTTGCTTATAAGCTTTGAAAAATCAATTTCACCATATTTATAAGAGTTTACGTTTTGACCTAAAAGTATTATTTCTTTTGTGCCGTTTTCTACCATTGATACGCAATCGTTCATTATTTTTTTATAGTCAAAACTTATTTCTTGTCCGCGTACAAAAGGTACAACGCAATAAGAGCAATAATTATTGCAGCCTTTCATTATTGTTATATGTCTGACTATTTTTCCAAAATTTAGTTTGCAACAGAGGTTTTCTTTAGGCAAACTTTTCGGTTGCTCTGAAAATGGTAATAGTTTTAAAATTTTTTCAGCCAAATTCGCTTCTTTTGTGCCTGCAATAAAATCTATATTTTTAAAGCGTTTTTTAATTTTATCCGGAATTCTTTGCGCCATACATCCAATAACTATGATTTTTACTGATGAATTTTCTTTCTTAATGCGTTCTGCTCTTCCAAGGAACGAAAAAGCTTTTTGTTCTGCTTGCGCTCTAACTGAACATGTGTTTAAAATTACAATATTTGCTTCTTGTAAAGTTTTTGCTTGCAAAATACCAGAATGCGAAAGAGTTTCAGCAAGGTCGAAAGATTCGTTTTCATTCATTTGGCAGCCGATGGTTTCTATTATGTATTTCAAATCCAAGTTCTCCATGATTTTAAAACATCAAGCACAAAGCGGTTTTAAAACCTTTTTGTGCTTTTTAGATAAAATACAACAAAGTTATTTTCCGGAACTCTCATAGCACAAAGTTTTTGTGGTAATATTAGTAACTTCAGCAGGGCCAAAAAACTGTATAGGACCCGGAAATACATAGCTTTCAGATTTCGCCCATATGTCTCTTTTTTTAACGAATTCTTTAAAAAGTTTCCCTTTCAAATCTACGAGAGCTTTTTGAATCACTGGTTTTTCTTTGCCATGTCTTTTTTCTATATTCATCATCATAGTGAGCGGCACGCCTCCGCATTCCCATTGTTTCGAAGGTTTTGTGAGCTTTCGCACAGAAGACAAATAACCTGTAAAACCGTTAAGTGCAAGAACAGCAGCATTGTAACCTAAAGAATAAGTATAAACTGCATCAAAGTTTGATGGAATTCCACATCGACCTTCATATCCAAAAAAATGCGTTATAGGCAAAAATTTACCGTCAAATTTGTTTTCTTTTTGAAATTCCGTGAGCTTTTTGCGAACCATTTCAACTAAAAGTTTTTCCGTTTCAATTAAAGAAACTTGAACATTACCGTGCGGATCTCTGTCAAGCATAAGCTGAAAGGCAATTACATCAGGCAAAGACTTCATAAGCTCTGCAAGATTTGATGGAAGCTTTGAACAAACAAAATCCTTTTTTTCTTGCGGGGAGTTCAATTTTTCTATTGTTTCTGCATTTTGCACTAATGTGTCATTGAGTGCAGAAATCAATTCTTTCATTTCAGGGATAAATTCTATCAGTCCTTCAGGTATTAAGGCTACACCAAAATTCTTGCCGGCTTTTGAACGGCTAATAATGATATCAGTTATATTTTTAACTATTTTTGCCAGCGTCATTTTTGTTTCCAAGACCTCTTCACCGATAAGAGTTATGTTACTTTGAGTTTTAAAAGCAACTTCTAAAGTTATATGCGAAGCACTTCTGCCCATCAGACGGACAAAGTGCCAATATTTTTGAGCGGAATTTACATCACGGCATATATTTCCGACAAGTTCAGAATAAATTTTTGTGGCGGTGTCAAACCCGAAGGAGGTTTCTATAAATTTATTTTTCAAATCTCCGTCAATAGTTTTAGGAACGCCAATAACGCTCATTGGCAAGTTTTCTTTTTTCGCATATTCTGCAATTAAAGCGGCATTTGTGTTGGAATCGTCCCCACCGATTACAACCAAAGCGTCTATTTTGTTTTTTTCGCAATTGTTTTTTGTAGCTAAAAACTGTTCAGGAGTTTCTATTTTTGTTCTTCCAGATTGTATGAAATCAAAACCTCCGGTATTTCTGTAACTTTTTAAATTTTCTTCAGTAATAACTTTAAATTTATTTTCTAAAATCCCCAAAGGACCGCCTAAAAAGCCGATTAGAGCATTTTTCTTATTTGCTTTTTTTAGCCCGTCAAAAAGTCCGGCAATAACATTATGTCCACCAGGTGCTTGACCGCCTGAAAGCACAACTCCAACTTTGATTGCTTTTTTGGTGGTCAAAGCGTTTTTGCCTTTTTTAAAAGTTATAGAAGGTAAGCCGTAAGTGTTTGGGAAAATATCTTTAACTTTTTCTTGATCTGCAATAGACGATGTGGCTTTTCCTTTAATAGCTTGAATAAAACCCGCTCCTTTCTTTAAAATTTCTGGAAGTTCTGGTTTAAATTTTAACCTTTCTGCTTGAAGTTCTGAAAATTTTGTTGCTTTGTTCATTTTTGATCCTCCTGGTTTAATTGTTTTGTCATTTCATACAGACAAAATTTCATCAATATTTTTTGACAAATCAGCAAATATTTTTTGCTTTATAGCTATGTAACTAAAAATATGGGTTTTGTATTTTTCTATCTCGGCATCTAAATCCTTTTTTCGTATAGCAAAACATTCTACAACTTCGCGTTTAATTTTTTCTTTAATATCGCCAAGTGTAGTGCTGATTATAGCGTCAAATCTTTGTTTTAAAAGTGCGTCATTATTAGTTGTAAAACTTTCTTCAATTATTGCATCTTTAGATGTTTTGATTTTAAAAACTATGTCTATGGAATTTGTTGAAGTCCAAAGATTTCTAGCCATATTTACGACATCAGGTAAAGATTTTTGGTGGTACGCTTCACTTACAAAATCTTTTACTGTTACCTGCGTTTGAGCTGTAAAGTCTAAATCGGTTAAATTAAATTCTGAATGAATGGCGGCTGTAAAATTTTCAAGTGTTGGAGTGTAATATGTGTTTTCGGGATATAAAAACTTAGCTGGTATTCCCTCTATATCTAAAAATACTGTCAAGAGATTGTTTTTATCAGCATTGAAAAACCCAGATAGTTTTATATTTGAGTTTTCGTCATTTCCTTTTATAATAAATTCTGCCGGCTTGCTGGCAAAAGCCATATCAGAAGCTGCATTTGTTATTTTGCCATCTAATGCAATTGATGATGGCATTGTATTTCCTATTGTGATGTTTGAAAGGATTATTTCTGAAATTGAAGTTTTTGGAATTCCATTTTTAACTGGAAATCTGATACTTTTTCCTTTATTTTTATCTTCCAATATTTGGTTTTGAGCAAAAACGTTTTTTACTATATTCATAAAGTACTCTACATGCTCTATTTTTTGCAAAAGATATCTTTTAAAAATAATTTCGCTTATATTTTTAAAAATAAAATCTTGTTCTAATATTTTTCCGCTTATATTATCTACGTCTAAATTTAACGACTCTTCGTTTGTAATATCTTTAGTGGATGCTTTGTATTGTGCGATATGCTCATTAATTTCAGTTTGAAATATTTTGAGGTTCTCCATAGTTTCATCTATTGAGTTTTTTTTATCGTTTAAGAGCTTTAAATAGGAAGAATCTGATTTTTTTTTGTCTATATCTATTAGGATATCTTCCATTTCTTTTTGCTGCTTTTCAATGTTGATAGCATTGACTATTTTGTAATAAGTGTCCATTTTAGACACCAAAAGAATGTAATTATCTTGAATTTTATTGACACATTCAATCCAATCTACATTCAGAGTTTCATGAGGTGAAAAGCTGTTTGCTTTTTCTTGCAATTCTACGAAAACATGAATATTTGGCAGGCTATCTACAGTTTTTTCAGCGTTTATTTCTACTTCTTTTAATTTTTTTAAGAACTTATTTTTGTCTTCAAAGGCGGAAATTTTGTTTTTCATACTAATTTTACTGGAAGTTTTTCTTAAAGTGTGGAATTTTATGCCGGAAACATAAAGTTTATCTATAACAAATTTTTTTGAAAGTAATGGTTTAAACTTGAGCTTAAATGAAATATCATCAATTCCTGCAAGATTTAAGAATTTATTTTTTCTATCTCCGATTTTTAGGTTTTTTATTTCTACAAACATGTTTTTAAGCGATACGTTTGCACTGGCTACTTCTATTTTTGCCCCAAAAAGATTTTCTAAATAATTGACTATCTGGTTTTTTGCATAAGAATTAAAATCTATTGAAAACAGATAAAGAACCGCTACTAAAATGGCAAAAATTGTCACTATTCTGTTTAGAGTTATTGTTTTCATTTTTTAGCTCTCTCGCATATCTATTTTTCTTTAATTTTTATCTTTTTGCTGCAAATCTATATTTTCATAACTTCGTGTTTTTGATTGTGAGTGTTTTTTTCAGAACTAGTTTAAGTAATTTGTCGCGACAATTATTGCGATAATAAAGAGCAAATTTATGTGATATGAAAAATATTGGCAAAAAAAGCACAATGGAAAAAGCGACTCCTCCCATAACAGCAGTGTTATTTAAGTTTAAAAATGGAATTATTTGAGCATTGTAAAAAAAAACCCATAAAGGCAAGAAATTTGGGATATTTAAGACTAAAAGACCAATTTTGCTAAACAAAGGTAAAATAAGATAAGCCAGAACAGAAAAAAATGAAGTTGAAATTAAAAAAAGGATGAAGTTTGCATCGTAAATCAAAATAACAAAAACAAAAAGCATTCGAATTAACATAGATGGGATAAGTCCGCAAGTTGCACCAAGCGTTAATGCAAGTGTTATTTTTTTTAATGGTACGTCGCACATTAAATAATTTAAAAATTTTTGCAGTATATTCTCAAAAAGCATGAATTTTGCCTTAAATAAATTTTGCAGCTTTTAGTAATTTTTCAAATTGTGGAAAAATTTTAAAATTTCAAACTAAAATTTCAAGCAATTGATTGATACTTTTAATGGAAAAATCAGGGTTAAAAGTTTTTATCTGCTCTAAACTGCAATATCCGTATTCTGCAGCAACAAAAGAGATTTTTGCATTTTTTGCAGCCAAAAAATCATTTGGGCTATCACCTATAATAATGGTACTTTCTAGAGCTGAATTAGTGATTTTTGCTAGTTCTAAAATAGGTTTCGGATCGGGTTTTTTAGCTAGTGTATCTCCACCCCAGACTTCTTTAAAAAAATCTAAAATTCCAAGTCGTTTTAAAATTTCAAAGCAAAATTTTTGAGATTTGTTAGATAAAAGCACAAGCGTTTTACCACGTTGTCTATTCAAAACTTCAAGCGTTTCTTTTACACAATTATAGAGAATTGTAGTGTCGGTTAAATGAATAGCATAAAAACTTTTAAATTTCTCAATGGCTTCTTTTAAAAGTTTTACGTTTTTTACAGGAAGAGATTTTTCTAAAAGTGAGCTTATTCCATCGCCAAGATATGAACGTACAGTTGCTGTTGCAATTTCTTCAAAACCATAATTTTTTCTGACAAAATTGACAGCATTTGCCAGATCTTTTTGCGAATCAACAAGCGTTCCGTCCAAATCAAAAATTAGAAGCTCAAAAGTTTTTAAATCCATTTTATTATTTCAGGAATATATTGAACTTCACCAAGATATTTAGGGAGAATTCTTATACTATAAGCACATTTGCCAGCTTTATTTACTAAAATTTTTCCCTCAAAAACATAGTTATTATCTTCTTGAGCAATTAAATTCATTTCGCTTGTAGATGGAGAATTTATAGCATGTGCTGCATCTATTTGACCATTAAAAATTTGAACACTCACATCCTCAGCGCTTATGCCACTTAAATTTATTTTAGAGCGGATTGTTATGAAGTTTGAAATTTTTATATCTCCTGAAATAGTATCTTGTGAAGATATAAAATGTATGTTGTTCCAATTTGAACGTATGAAATTTATCCAATCTGATTTTTTATAAGCAAGCTCAAAAGCATTAGATTTCAATTTATTGTGTTCTATTGAAGCAGGGATATAAAATTTTTCTACGTATTCTTCAATCATTCTATTTGTGTTGAAAACAGGACATAAAGTTTTCATAGAGCGTTTCATTTTTTGTATCCAACCGCGGGGAATGTCGTCTCTTGTTTTTGAGAAAAATAATGGAATAATATCATTTTCAAGTGTTTCGTAAATTGATTGGCTTTCAGCGTCATCTTGTTCTTCTCTGGATGGATGCTCATTTATTGACCCTATTGACCAACCATTTTGCTCATCATAACCTTCACACCACCAACCGTCAAGAATGCTAAAATTCAAAACTCCATTTGCAGCTGCTTTCATACCACTTGTGCCAGATGCTTCTTCTGGGCGCAAAGGGTTGTTTAACCAAATATCGGCTCCTTGTACTAAATACCGTGCCACATTTATGTCATAATCTTCCAAAAATACTATTTTGTGCTTTAATTCGGGATCTTTAGAAAGAGTTATTATGTTTTCAATAATTTTTTTACCGATTGTATCTTGTGGATGAGCTTTCCCAGCCATAATAATTTGAACAGGATAATCTTTGTTGGTTAGTATTTTTTTTATTCTTGCCAAATCTCTAAATATAAGATTACCACGTTTATAAGAAGCAAAACGCCTTGCAAAACCTATCGTAAGAGCTTCTGGGTCTAAAACTTCATCGGCAAAACTTGCCATTTTTTCAGAAACACCGTTTCGTCTAAGTTGCGAATGAAGCCTTGCTCTTGCAAAAGAAACAAGCCGTCCGCGCCTTATTTCATGACTTCTCCAAAGTTCGGTATCTGGGATTTTTGAAATTCTTTCCCAAACGTTATGTTCAGACGGTTCGTCCTTCCAGCCTAATCCGAGATATTTATTAAATAGCGAATGAAATTCATAAGATGTCCAAGTATTTATGTGAATACCATTTGTTATATGCGTTATGGGAATTTCTTTCCTTGGTAAATCTGTCCAGATATTTTGCCACATATCCCTTGAAACCGTCGCATGAAGCCTGCTTACCCCGTTAGCTTTACTTGTGGCTTTTAAGGCAAAAATTGTCATAGAAAAATCTTTAGGATTTGCAGTTGGAAAACTACCGAATTTTAAGAAAAAATCATCCGGAATTTGTAATGATCTTGCCATGGGTTGAAGATATTTAAGTATTAAGTCGTTGCCAAAAATTTCATTGCCGGCAGGTACAGGTGTGTGTGTTGTAAAGACACTTCCGCTTTTTACAAGCTGAAAAGCAGTTTCAAATGGCAGTTTGTCATCTTCAATATATTGACGCATTTTTTCAAGCAAAAGAAAAGCTGAGTGACCTTCATTTATGTGAATAACATCAGGCGAAATATTTAGAGCTTTTAAAAGCTTTGCTCCGCCTATACCTAAAACAATTTCCTGTTGTATGCGCATTTCTTTATTTCCACCATATAATTCTCTTGTTATCTCACACAATGCCGAAGAGTTCTTTTCATAATCGGTATCTAAAAGATAAAGTGGAACTCTACCAACCTGAACTTTCCAAGCTCTTGCAAAAATCTTGCCTAAAGGACTATCAATTGACACTTCGATGTGTTCGCCATTATCATTTTTAACAGCTGTCAAAGCCATATTTAAAAAGTCGTTTTCAACATATTCTTCATTTTGCCAACCTGTTAAATTTAACAATTGCTTAAAATATCCGAATTTATATAAAAGTCCAACGCCTATAAGAGGAAGACCCATATCACTTGCAGATTTTAAGTGATCGCCAGATAATACGCCAAGACCGCCGGAATAAATCGGAAGGCTTTCGTGAATTGCGAACTCCGTAGAAAAATAAGCGAAATTGAAATTAGCATAATTGGCACAGCGTTCGTCATACCAAGTTTTTGCAGATAGATATTTATCAAGAGCATTTTTTACTCTTTCCATATGCAAAATGAAGCTATCATCTCCACAAAGTTCACGAATTTGCTCATTTGACAATTTGCCAAGTAGCTTTTTTGGATTATGATAAGTTTCTTCCCACATATCTCTATCTATTCTTCTAAACAATTCTATAGCTTCTGCATCCCAGCTCCACCACATGTTGTTTGCTATAGTTATCAAAGGTTGCAAAACTTCAGGAATATTTTGAATTCCTGTGAAAATTCTTTTATTCCTAGCTTTAAATGTTTCTCTGCTTTCATTAAACAAATCTAAATTCATAAAGTTCCTCTTTTAATTTTAAATGGTTTTTTATCTAACATAACAACGTTAGTTTTGTATAAAACATAGCTTTTGTATAACGACAGTCTGCACAATTGCCAAGAATTTCTTTTTTGAGACTAGAAAATCAATGCAAAACCTGCAACACTTGTTTTTTGTAATTTGTATCTACTTAAGATAAAAACTAAAAACTCGCTAAATTCTAGTGGCACCGGCTTTGTCAAAATCAAGTATGAAACCTTTTGCTATTACGTTTTCCGTTTTCCAACATTCTAACATATTTTTTTTGACATTTTCACTGTTTTCTTTACTGCAGAAAGCGGCAAGTGTTGAACCAGAACCAGAAAGAAAACCGCCATATGCTCCTGAATTTAGAGCTTTTTCTAAAACTTTATTCATAGCTGGGATCATTTTGCCTCTGTAGGGTTGGTGAATTTTGTCTTGCATCGCTTCTTTTAGTAAAGAGTAATCGTTTGAACAAAAAGCAGCTGTTAAAAGAGCAACTCTTGAGATATTGAAAACTACATCTTGCAATGGAATATTTTTTGGAATGATTTGACGCGAGTGGTTTGTTCTGATTTCGAAAGATGGAACGCATAGAATTACTTTTAATTTGGGTAGCGGCAAATTTATGGTTGTTGTGCGAAGTGCCTCTTTGTTTTTTGCACAAGCACACAAACCACCAAATATGGCTGGAACAACATTATCAGGGTGTCCTTCTATTTTGATAGCGAGTTCTGCAATTTGGGATTTATTTAACTTATTTTTACAGAGTTTATTTGCAAGCGAAATACCGCCAACTATAGCTGTAGCACTTGAACCTAATCCACCGTTTAAAGGAATTTTTGTGGAAATTTCTATGTTCAAATTTTTAAGATTATACTTTGTTTCGCCAAGTAAATTGAAAGTTTCAGACATTGCTTTCCATAAAAGATTATCCTTGCCTTTTGGAATAGATTCCTTGCCATGACCACTTAAAATAAATTTTGTTTTTTTTGCATTTGGTACAAATTCAGCACTAAATTCATTATACAGAGTTAGAGCTGCTCCGAAAACATCAAAACCCGGTCCTAAATTTGCTGTTGTGGCAGGTACACGAAATTTTATTTTCATTTTTTCTCCGTCTGTAAAATACCGTTTTTTTCTAAATATGCTTTTGCGTCGACATCGTCTTTATTTTCAGAATGAATATTCGTCCATATTTGTTTTGCCGCTTCTTTATCGCCAAGATTTTCTTTTGCAGTAGCTAAATTTTTCTTTACCACTAAACTATCAGGAACAAATTGGAGAGAAGCTTGATAGACGTTTTCAGCTTTATCAAATTTATTTTGCATCATGTATAGATTTCCCAAATGAGAATAAGTTTCAGCATAATCGCTTTTTCTTCTTTGTGTCCAATCTTCTTTCCAAGCACTATGTGGTGGACGTTGGAGTTTTTGCGGATATTCAATATGTCTTAGCAAAGTTTTCTCAGCGTCAATGAAATTTCCTGCATTTGCATACATTGATGCAAGCCCGTAATAAGTGAGAGCGTATATAGGGTCTATTTCGAGGTATTGATTAAAATATTTTACTCCATTGTTATAAGCGTCTATTGCTTCAGTTTCCACATCAGATATTGCTTGCGATGATTTGCCAGCTGCTATATAACTTTGTCTTAAAGCAATATCTATATTCCATAGTTTTGAATACATCACAGCAGCAAGATATTTTGATTGAACGTAATTAGGAGCGAGCGTCCAAAGTTTATTGAAAGTTTTGCCGGCTAATTGAGGATCTCCGGCTTTCCATCTATCAACGTGGACATTTGCTTTAAAGTAATATGACATAACATAAGAAGGGTTATATTTATTGGCTTCTGTGTATGTTTCAAGAGCCACATCCCAGTTGCCAGCACGTGAAAATTCTATAGCACGTGAATGCAAATAATCAGCTTTAAAATGTCTGCCAAAAAACACAATTCCATAGCTTAATCCGGCAATGACAATCAATTGTAAAATAATTTTAAAATACCAAGGAAATATAAAAGACGATGGTTTGATCTCACTTTTATTGCGCACAAAATTTACACTTATTGTTAAAGTTATCGCAGTTAAAAGCCAAAACATAACGCCAGATGAAACAAATCTCAATGAAACGCAAAAGCAATCGTGAACAAGTTGAGCGGCAAAAGCACAAATAACGCCAAGTTGCAGATAAGCTAGAGGACCATCGCGAGTTTTTTGAGATGAACGTAAAAACAAAATGTTCCTATACCCTAAAACAAAAACTGTAACTAAAAGCAAAAGAAAGATGGTAAAACCTAATATTCCTTCGTCGTACCAAACTTCTAGATATTCGTTTTCAGGATGATCGCTTTCTGTATTGTGCTTTCCTTCTATGAAAAATATTTGTGGTCTTCTCCATGCTGGGTAAGTTAAGTAAAAAGTTCCTAGACCTGTTCCTATGGTTGGATGGGTATTTATCATTTCCCAAGCTGAAAGCCAGGTAAAAACTCTAAAAGAAACACTATCGCTTCTTTCTTTAGATTTCACATAAATACCATATCCTGCTATTGCAGCAATTATAAATCCTGAAACAATTGCTGATATAACAATTGTTTTACTGAGTTTTTCTCTAAAAAATATGAAAATATATGTAATTAAAAGTATTATATGACCAGCTGCAAAACCCATCCAGGTTCCTTTTGACACAGTATAAAAAGCACAAAGGACGATTAAGCAAAATAAAATAGCTAGGTAAATTTTTCTTTTGTAAAACAAAAGGGATAAAGTTATAGGACCTAGTACTACTAAAAAATCTCCAAAAAAATTAGGGTTGCCAAATGTGGATATTATCCTATAGCCGAATGCTTGGCGCCATCCGAAAGGATCTAATCCTCGTAGTGCTTCGGGTTTTGGAAAAAAGATGTAATCTAAAATTTGCAAAAACCCGTATAAACAGACAATATAAGATGTGAATATAAGCCAATTTTTTAGTTTTAGAAGTTTTTTGTCAGAATTGAAAATATCTACTATGATAAATACAAAAGAGCAATATACAAATCTCTTTATAAATTCATTCAAACTTGCAAGTTTAAATGGCGAAATTATTAAAGAAAACAGTCCAGAGAATAAAAACAAAACCACTGGAAAAACATAAACTAAATTGTTTTTGAAGAAATTAAAGTGGCCTTCCTGGATTTTTAAAACCAGCCAACTCATTACTAAAAAAAGACCCATCACATGGACTATGGTTATTTTTATTTGTGCTGAATCGTAAGTTCCCAAGTAAAAAGAAACTGCCATTAAAAAATAGTAAATTGAAATACTGTGTAAAAGGAATTTTTCTAGTGTTTTTTGGAAGAACATGGAAAGGTGCATAAAATTTTGTCCCAATTTCATTTAGTTTGATTAACTTGCTGTTAAACGGTGAAAAAAGAGACTACACAACGCTTTGTTTTGTATGAAACAACTAGGTATTTTTGTGCCTTAAAAATGCTCGTGGGGTATGTTAGCAAATCTAAAGAAAATGTCAATTGTTTAGCTACAGTACACGTATTGCGTTTGTGTTAATTTTAGCATTTAAAAATCTGATATTTGCCGACTTGTTTTTTCTGATGTACTTGAAAACAATTGTTGAAAATGTAATACTCCGTGCTTGTTTGGGATGGGTAGCTCGTTGGAAAGAGTGGTCCTTATAAATAAACCTTATACTGACTGTATTTTCGAGGATATTCTCGTCTATTAAATAGCTTTAGTAGAAGTGTCGTATAATTTTAATGATTGGAGGTTAAAAATGAGTAATCCACTTTTGAAAGACAGTGTATTTGAGTCTGCAGAAAGGCAACTTTCTACTATGACAATTTCTGGAACAATAAACAAAAGCATTCTTTTGTGGCTTTTGCTTGCTGCAAGTGCATTTTTTTCGTGGACACATCCTGGCATAATAGGTCCGTATGTGTTTGCATTTTTGATTGGCGGTTTGGTTTTGTCTATGGTAACAATATTTCAAAAACAATTATCGCCAATATTATCACCTCTTTATGCTCTATGCGAAGGTTTTGTTTTAGGTGTTTTTTCATTATATTTTGAAAAATCTTATCCCGGAATTGTTGTAAATGCGATACTGCTAACGGTTTGTGTTTTGTTTTGCATGTTGGCTGCTTATAAAAGTGGAGTTATAAGAGCCACGCCGACATTTAAAAAAGTAATCATTTTATCAACACTTGCCATTTTTGCCGTTTACATAATAGACATGCTTTTAAATTTGTTCGGTGCTGGGAACTTTCCTTATATACACCAGTCGTCAGGTATCGGAATTCTTATAAGTTGTGCGATAGTTTTAATAGCGTCTTTTAACCTCATACTCGATTTTGATTTGATAGAACAAGCTGAACAATTTAGATCGCCAAAATTTATGGAATGGTATTGTGCTTTTTCTTTGATGATAACTTTAGTTTGGCTGTACATAGAAATGCTTAGGTTGCTCTCTAAAATGAGGGATTAGTTTTAAATGTTGCAGGAAGCAAAATTTTTTAGAGCTGTGATCTCAGCTGCTGAACTTCCAAAAAATTCGGCTGAGGTTATCTTTTCAGGACGTTCTAATGTAGGTAAAAGCAGTGTTATAAATGCTTTATGCTGCCAGAAAAATTTAGCACGTACATCTAAAACACCAGGTAGAACAAGAAGCATAAACGTTTACAGCATTTCGATGGGAAAGTGGCTTATAGATTTGCCGGGTTATGGCTTTGCAAGAGTTTCCCCTGTTGAAAAAAAACTTTGGGGCGAAATGATTGAAAATTGCATTGTCGTTAGAAATTCAAAAAAGACGGTTTATATGATTATTGATGCTTTTGTAGGTCCTACAGAATTAGATTTAACCATGGCCGATTGGCTTAGTAACCAAAATGTACCTTTTAAAATTATCGCAAACAAATGCGACAAACTCCCAAAAACAATTTCTGAAACTGAAATTCAAAACAAAGTATTACAAACTTTTAACACTGGTGCAATGTCGGTTTTTACTGTAAGTGCAAAAACTAAGAACGGTTTTAGTGGATTGCGGTTAGATATATTAAAGTTTTTAAATAAAAAAAATAATCACAATGACGACATATTGTAGAATAAAAAATGAGAAAGAAGGAACACTTATTGTAATTTCTGCTCCGTCTGGAACTGGCAAAACTACTATTTGTAAAGAAATTTTAAGAAAAATTGGAAATCTAGAATATTCTATATCTTATACAACGCGGTTGCCTCGCAAGGATGAGAAAGACGGAAGAGAATATTTTTTTGTAGATGAGAAAACTTTTAAGAAGATGATTGATAATAAAAAGTTTGTCGAATGGGCTAATGTTCATCAAAATTATTACGGTACTTCAAAAGATTTTTTAAACAAAGCTTTAAAAAATGGAAAAAATGTTATTTTAGAGATAGATGTGCAGGGTGGTGAGAAAATAAAAGAAATTTATCCATATTCTTGTATGGTTTTTATCGCACCGCCAAGTTTCAAAACACTAAAAGAACGTCTTATTGCCAGAAATAAAGACAGTGCAAAAACTATAAAGTTGCGTCTTAAAAACGCTAAAGACGAACTTAAATATTTGCCAAAATATGATTATTTAGTGATAAATGAAAATTTAAACGATGCCGTAAGCAATGTGAAAAATATAATACTTTCGCAGTCTTGTAAGATAAGAAAAAAGTAGATAATCTTTGTATTTGAGTTTGATAATTAAGAGGAGGAAAGATGTCAACGCAAAAAATTGAAAATGAGAAAAAGCAAGAAGTAGAGATGGGTCGCTACGAGAAGGTGGCTCTTGCATTGGATTGGATTTCTATGGTTAAAAATACAGAAGATTATAGAAGGCTTACGCAAACAGAGCTTATAAATAAAGCTCTTGAGGACATAGAAACAAATGTAGCAACTCGCCAGAAGGTAGAAGAGCTTCGTGAAAAGGCGAAAAAACAAAGTTCGGAATCTGATCACCAAACTAACGCTTATGAAAAAAGAAATTAATAAATGAGTGTTATTCAAAACAAAAACATAATATTAGGCGTGTGTGGAGGTATAGCGGCTTATAAAGTATGTGGTTTAATCAGAACTCTTGTAAAGTTGGGAGCAAACGTAGAATGTGTTTTAACAGAAAATGCAAAAAAATTTGTAACACCTCTGACTTTGCAAACCTTGTCAAAAAATAGAGTTTATGCCGATATGTTTGAAAGTATTGACAGATGGGAAATTGAACATATTTCTCTTGCAAAAAAAGCTGACATTATTGTTGTGGTTCCGGCTACTGCTGAAATTATTTCAAGCCTCGCATGTGGTAGAGCGGACAATTTAGTATCATCACTAATTCTTGCATCAAAATCTAAAATTTTAATTTGCCCGGCAATGAATTCCAATATGTTTTCCCATAAATCTGTTCAAAACAATATAGAAATTTTAAAGAGCTATTCTTATCAAATTTGTGGTCCACAAAAAGGTGAGCTAGCTTGTAGCGAAACAGGTTGTGGAAGACTTGCTGACATTGAAACTATAACAGATAAAATAGAAAGCTTACTAAACTAATAAAATAGCTACTTAATTGCTATTCAGATGTTGATGCTGAAAATTTTGTACCTGAATGTCTGTTGACTAACAATGTAAAATAATGCACAATCAAAGTAGATTTGAAAGACAATGAAAGGAGTGTAGCTGTATGAAAGAAGGAATTCATCCAAAATATTCTGAATGTAAAGTATCTTGTGCTTGCGGATATTCTTTTACGACGCGTTCAACGAAACCTATTATTAAATTAGAAATTTGTTCAAATTGTCACCCGTTTTTTACTGGAAAGCAAAAGCTTATAGACACTGCCGGAAGAGTTGAGAAATTTCAGAAGCGTTTTGCGAAAACTGAAGGAAAAACTGTGGTTCGCAAAAAAGAAGTGAAAGTTGCTAAGCCACGTAAATCTCTTATAAAAACTCTTACAACTAGTCCCAAAAAGTCTAGAACAGCAATAAAAAAGAAAGACACCAAAGAAAAGAAATAGATGTGCTTGCACTTCGAAGCTGCAACAGAATTGTTGAACACAAGTAGTTTTGTGTTTTTCGTGATCAAAATATGTTTTTAGAAAAATTGAAACTGTTAAATGATAGATTTAAAGAAGTCGAGCAAAAACTTGGCGATCCTTTTGTCATTTCAAATCAACAACAATACAGAGAACTCACCAAAGAGCATTCCTATTTACAACCCATTTCTGAAAAATATGTGCAATATTTAAAACTTTTGGATGACATAACAGACGCTGAAGAACTAAGAATATCCGACGATGCGGAAATGAAGAACTTTGCCGATTCGGAATATAAAAAACTAAAAGAGCAAAAAATAATTTTAGATGGTGAAATTAAAATTTTGCTATTACCGCCAGATATTAACGAAAACAAAAACATTATAGTGGAAATAAGAGCCGGAACTGGTGGGGAAGAAGCGTCTTTATTTGTGGGTGAACTTTTTAGGATGTATTTTCGTTTTGCTGAAAGAAACGGTTGGAAATATGAAATTATAGATTCAAATCCTACCGGGCTTGGTGGGTATAAAGAAATAATTTTTGAAATAAGTGGCGAAAAAGTATGGAAAAATTTTAAATTTGAACGAGGTGCTCACAGAGTGCAAAGAGTGCCTGAAACTGAAGCTTCCGGCAGAGTTCACACTTCTGCTGTAACCGTTGCTGTTTTGCCAGAAGCTGAAGAAGTGGATGTAGAAATAAAAACAGAAGAAATTAGAATTGACACTTATAGAGCCTCAGGAGCCGGTGGACAGCATATAAACAAGACAGACTCGGCAGTTAGAATCACGCATATTCCTACGGGCATTGTTGTTGCTTGTCAAGATGAGAGAAGTCAGATAAAAAATAGAGCAAAAGCGTTTAAAGTTTTGCGAGCAAAATTATATGAACAAAAGCTTTCAGAACATGAGCAACAAATATCAAGCGACAGAAAGCAGCAAGTTGGAACTGGCGACAGGTCTGAAAAAATAAGAACTTACAATTTTCCACAAAATAGGATTACAGATCATAGAATATGCTACAGCGTTTACAATATTAATGAAGTTATGGATGGCGACCTATCTGAACTTGTCGGGCAATTGATTTCTGCAGAAGCCGAAAACGCTTTAAAAGCCGACAATGTCTGAAGTAAATAATTTTACATTGCTAAAAAAAGCTCAAAATTTTTTAAAACAAAAAGGTATAGCAGAATTTGAAACAGACGCAGAAGTTCTTTTAAGTGCAGCTTTAAATATCAAGCGTTCGTCGCTTGCATTACTTAGAGCTGAAAAGCCGACAAAAATACAAAATTTGGCTTTCAAACATTATATTTTAAGACGGGCAAAAAGAGAGCCTTGTGCTTATATCATAGGCAACTGCGAATTTATGGGTCTTGAGTTTAAAGTAACAAAAGATGTATTAATTCCAAGACCAGAGACTGAACTTTTAACGGAAGAAGCTCTAATAATTGCCAAAGAAAAAAGGCTAAAAAATGTTTTGGATTTATGCTGTGGAAGTGGTTGTATAGCTATAAGCTTAGCTGTTATGGGAAATTTCGAAAAAATCACTGCTTCAGATGTTTCTGCTGAAACGCTTAAAATAGCGAAAGAAAATGCTACTAAACACAACACGCACAATGTGACTTTCGTAAAAAGTTCTCTTTTTGAAAATATTGGAAACCAAAAATTTGATTTAATAGTTTCTAACCCACCTTATGTTTCTGCTCAAGAATACGAATCTTTAGAATCAGACCTTAAATACGAACCCAAAATAGCTTTAACAGATAGTAAAGATGGCTTGTCTTTTTATGAAGAAATATCAGAAAAAGCTGCATTTTATTTAGATAAAGGTGGTTTAGTTTTTGTTGAATTAAACGCTAATAAATTTAAAGAAATCCAAAGTATTTTTGAAAAAAACAAGTACAAAAATATTGAAATGCTAAAAGATTATGCAGGTCTTTACAGAATTCTAAAAACAGAAATTTAATTTCCCAAAAATTGCAAAACTACTTTTAAGTCTAATGGAAAAACCATTTAATTTTTTTACTTTTACTTATATCATCATCTCCGTTGTAGCTGCTGTCCATATTTTGCTTTACAAGGAAAATGTGAAAAGCTCGATTGGGTGGATAGCTGTTATTTTCTTTTCACCGTTTATAGGAACTTTATTTTATGTGCTTTTTGGAATAAATAGAGTAAAACGAAAAAGTTTGCGTTTGAGAAGAAAATCCCCGTTTCATTTTAAACTTTTTGCACAAAATAAAAACTTACGTCAAGATTTTTATTCGAAGCACAAAAAGCTCATCGATTTCAGTTCCAAAATTTACCCTCAAGATTTTACATTGATAGATGCTGTTGCAATAGTTCAAAATGGCGATAACGCTTACCCGCAGATGGCCGAAATTATAAAAAGCGCCAAAAGAGAAATTTTAATTTCAAGTTATATTTTTGATTTTGACAACGAAACGCAAAAATTTTTGGAAGCATTTAAAAATGCAACTGACAATGGTGCAAAAATAAAAGTTCTAGTGGATGGTATTGGTGGGTTTAGTTTTTCTAAAAAATCTATACAAAAAAAATTGCTAAAAATTAAAGGAATTGAATATGCGAGTTTTTTGCCGCCACATATACCTGCTGCTATGCCTTTTGCAAATTTGAGAAATCACAGAAAAATCATGATTATTGACGGTAAAACTGCATTTTTTGGCGGAATGAATTTATCAAGAGCAAATGTTTTAACTAATAATAAAAAAGGCATTGTAGATATTACTCTTAAAATAAGTGGTCCTATAATAAAGCAAATGTGCGATATTTTTGAAAATGATTGGGAATTTGCTTCGGGTAAGAGTTTTACTCCATTTATGGCAGAAACAAATGTTACAAAAAATGAAAATTTGGTGATTCCAGCACGAATAATTTCTGACGGACCAGATAGTAAAACGCCTATAATAAAGACTCTTTTTTCAGGCGCCATAAGCTTTGCACAAAAAAAAGTTTTAATAGTTACGCCCTATTTTCTACCCGATGATGAGGTACTTTTTTTGCTAAAAACAACAGCATTAAAAGGTGTTGATGTGGAGATATTTATTCCGTCTGAAAGCAATCATTTTTTTATGGATTGGGCAGCCGAACCAGTTTTTGGAACCTTAATTGAAAGCGGAGTAAAAATTTACAAAACTGACAAGCCTTTTGATCACAGTAAAATTTTTATGATAGATGAAGAATGGATTTTTGCAGGTTCAGCAAATTGGGACACCCGAAGTTTTGAACTTAACTTTGAGAGTATAATAGAGCTTTTTAGCAAAGATTTAGCGAAAGAATTTAACCTTATTGTAGATTGCAAAAGGCAAAAAGCAAAAAAGATAACTATTGCAGATTGCAAAAACAAATCTATTTATACTCTACTAAGAAACAAAGCTTCTCGTTTGTTGATGCCATACTATTAATGTAACAAAGTTTTGTCCAATGATGAATTGAAGCCGAGCAGTGTAATCAGTTTTAAAAAGTTTTTAAAGAGGTTTTAAAACCTCCACTTCAAATAGGTGGTAGCAATCCTTTAATTCCCACTTTTCCTTTCGGGGGTGATCGACTTTAGCCGTTATTCCACCTTTCCTTTCAGGGTGACGACTTTAGCTGTTATTCCCCCTTTTTTAAAGGGGGTGGTCGCTGAAAGCGACCGGGGGTTTTAAAACCTAAAATTTTAAGTGTAAATAAAAATTTTTACCTAAACGTTAAATCTTTGTCTTTTAAAACCCCCCTGCTAACGCAGACCCCCTTTAAAAAAGGTGGAATTAA
>JAITSO010000035.1 GCA_031287735.1 Elusimicrobiota bacterium
AATTAGTCGTGTAGTTTGTCTTTAATTCACCCTTCTTAAAGGTAGCCGTAAATTCCACCTTTTTTAAAGGGGGTGGGCAGCGATAGCTGGCCGGGGGTTTTAACCCCTAAAACCTAAACTCCAAGGACCCAAACCCTAAAACCCACCCAAGCCCCACACAAATTCACTTAAAAAATAAATCTAGACGTCTTAAAACCCCCGCCGCTCTTGCCGAGCACCCCCTTTAAAAAAAGGTGGAATTAAACCCAACCCCGACCACACCAAAAAGGTGGAATTAAAGCCAAGACCGTTACCCATTTCACCACCAAAACGCTTAAATTAAAGTCAATCCACGTCAACTGTTGAAGGAATTAAAGTCTTGTAGCTTCTTTTTGGCAAAAGCGAAGTTAACTATGTTTTTCAAAGCAAATTACGGTTAGTGTTTTTGTGCTTAATTAGTGATTTTGCCGTCTAAAAGTTTTATGATTTTGTCGGCTTTCTCCGCTAGTTCAGGGTTGTGCGTTACTAGTATAATTGTTATTCCATTATTTTTGTTTAAATCTATAAGTAAATCTCTTATTTCGTCTGAACGTTTGCTGTCTAAATTTCCTGTCGGTTCGTCGGCGATTAGGACTTTGGGATTATTGATTAAGGCTCTTGCAATGGACGTTCTTTGCATTTCACCGCCTGAAAGTTGGCGCGGCAAATGATGTTGCCTTTTTAATATCCCAAGCATTGACATAATGTTTTCTATGCGATTTTCATCGGGGTTAAATTCTTTTTGAAAAACAGATGGGATTAAAATATTTTCTCTAACAGTAAGTGTAGGTATTAGAAAAAATCTTTGAAATACATATCCAAAAAATTTTCTTCTAACTAAAGCAAGTTTTGATTCTGACAGACGTAACCCTTCTTTAAATATTTCTTGATTATCAACTTTTAAAGAACCGCTTGTTAGATTGTCTAAGCAGCCTAAAATATTTACAAGTGTAGTTTTTCCAGAGCCAGACTGACCTATAATAGAAGTGAAACTTCCGCTTTTAATAGTAAAGCTGATATCGTTTAAAGCATATATTTTTTCACAGCCTCTTGAAAAAGTTTTAGTTAAATGGCTAATTTCAATTATATCGTTATTCATTAGTTCTCACTCCTTATTGCATCTAAAGGACGAATTTTAGCACCTTTTAAAGCAGGGTATATTCCACCTGTAATTCCTATCAACGTTATCGCCGCAAAAGAAACAATGACAATTTTTAAATCAATGTCAATTAAATTTCCAGATGGAGCAAATGGAAGAAAATAACGTATTATAAATTCTGATATTTTTGAAAAAGTTATTGAAAATATTATCCCAATGATGCTGCCTATTGAACAGAGCAAACTAGTTTCTATTAAAATCATTTCAAAAACGTCTTTGGGTAAAGCCCCCATACTTTTTAAAATTCCTATTTCTTGATATCTTTCGAAAACAGACATCAAAACAGTGTTTAAAATCCCAAACATCGCTATTAAAAAAGCTATAAACGCTATAGAAAAAACTATTGCTTTTGCACTGGAAACCAAGCTCATAATTGTATTTTTTACCTGTGCCATAGATACAACTTGTACGTCGGGAAGTTTATATAATTCTTCTTCAAAAGCGTTTGCATTCGCATCTTTATTAAGACGTATTCCAAGCATCGTAAGAAAACCCTCTTTATCAAAAATTTTTTGTACGGTTTTAAGTGGTAAAAAAATCATTCCATCATCTTGAGTTCCTGTGCGGGACAAGACGCCTACAACTTTATATTCTTTGTCGCTGCCCGCAATTAGCATTAAATCTCCCACTTCTCTTTGCTCAAGCTCTGCGGCTTCAAAACCTAAAACTATTTCGTTTTCTGACCAATTAGAAAACCAACCACCTTGTTTAAATTGTAAGTATGGTTTCATCAATGGATAAGTAGACGGATCTATACCCATAAAAACTGTAGTTCCGCCGTTTTCACCTTTATTTGGATCAAATTCCGCATGCATTAACATAGACGTAGTTTGCTCTACCTGCTTAGCAGAACTTACATTTTTTACAATGTCTTCAGGCATATATCTTAGACCTGTTCCACCTTTTAGCATAAGCGTTGCCGCCTCATAAGGACAACCTTTTGCCGTCAAGACTATTTGAAAACCCATGCCATTGATGTCATTATTTAGAGAATTTTCATAGCCTTTATTAAAGCCGAGCAAAGTTACTAAAACCCAAGTGGAAAGAGTTATTCCTAAAATCGTAAAACACGTGTGAACTTTTCTACGGAATAAATTTTTATAAGCTATTTGAAAAACAGTCATTGTAATCTCCTATTTTATTTTTTTTGAAAAAACAAAAATATCAGTTAGTATTAAGTTTTTTTTGACCGCACGTAAAGTTGCTTGAAAATCAACGTTGTCATCAGTGTTTGGATTTTTTATAGACAATACTTTGCTGCTTCCACCTTGTGCTGTTTTTGGTGAATAGTTTTTGAAATCGTTTAGAGTTATCTCCATAAATTGTTTTGAAAAATTTTCAGAACGAAATTCTTTAGCTGCTTTGGAAGTTAATTTTTGATAATAAAAATTTTTAACAGTTCCTTTAATATCGTAAACTAAAAACACCTGCAGTCCTCCATATAAACCTTTTTGATTTATCCCATGGATATAACCGATAATTTCTTTATCTTTGAAAATTGTATATAGAGTGTAAGGAACGTCTATAGTTTCATACAAACCTTGAAATTTGTCGTCAAGACGTTTTTCAACTTCTTTTAAAAGTTCATCTCCGCCAAGTTTTGATATGGAAAAGTAATCGGTTTTATAACTTGTAGATTGCGGAAAAAAACGTTTTACATCTCTATCAGGATCATTTAAATCGCAACCGACAGCACTAAATACCTGAATGTAAAATCCAGCGGCAATTATCAAAAATAATGCAAATAAAAATTTTTTCATACTTTCTCCTTTTGCGGCTTTTTACGATTAGTTGCTGCCTTTACGGTTTTTGCTTAATTGGAATTTATTTTAAAAATTCTAAAGAAAGAAATAATAATAAATTTGACCAACAACTTTGCTTTCGCCTATTTTGCCTACATACTCATACATTGTCCTAATCGTTAAATCAGAATTTATTTTATAACTCACCCCGACATCGCAAAAATACTTTTCGTTATTTCCAATTTTTGTGTAAATACCTTGCACTTCAAGCTTTAATTTGTTTTCTTCTAAAAAGTTGACGCTAAAATTATACAGACCCGCTGCAGCTTCTGTAGAATTTTTTAATCCGTAAACAAGTTCAGTTTTATGTTCAAAATTATTGTGATTGTATGCGAAATCAAAAGCAAACAATGTGCTGGATTTTAGACCGTTTTTCATTATGTCAAAACCCATAACCTCTAAAGTTTTTCCTCCCATAAAAGAAACACCTGCGGTGTAATTATCATAACTTAAAACTCCGTGTGAGATTCTTGAGCTTATAAGCCAATTGTCTTGCGTGCTAAATGCCATTCCTGTTGCCAAACTCAAAGCGGCCTGCACATTACCTTTTTGCGTATCTTTTGAAATACCAATGCCCCAGTCTCTGTCAAAACCAAAGCCGTGCATGGAAAGCGGTTGAATTAATGTACCATGTGTATCCCAGTAAGATTCAAGACCAAAAGCTATGCGGTTATGCCCTGCCCAAATATCGACGTAAGACGTTTTGGTTTTTAAATAAGCATTGTAAATTTGAAGTTGAACTTTTTTTGAAACGTCTTCATAGGCAGCTCTTACTTGGAGAGCTAATGTTAAAATATCAGACGTGTCAGAAGAGAATTTTTTTATAAAATCAAAGCCGGCAGAATTTTTTTGCATAACATCATCTTCGTGGACAGAATGATAAATAAATTTTTGTCCACTAAAAGAATAACCGCCGATGCCTTGAAATTCTAAGAAAAGAAGTGAGCTTGAGGCGTATAAATTTCTACTTATTATAAAAACTGAAAGAATCGTAAACAATAGTAAGTTTTTCATATAAATTTTTATATTTTAACCATAAAGACACCGCTGAAAATGCTTCTGTTGCTCTCTTTAACAACAATGTTAACTTCCCACACACCTCTCATAACAAAATTTACAGGAAGTAGATAAATATTGTTTTTGTTTTTCTTAAATTTTTTATTAAAAAAAGTGTGCGATCCTCTCATAGCTGGCATGTCATAGTTTGCGATAAAATCCAAATTGCCGGTTTGTATTCCTTTTTTATTAAAAGCTGTAATCTTTAAAACAACAGTTCCTATTTTTGGGTTTTTTACAAATTCGTATTTAAAAGAATAATTATTGTTAATTTTAATCAAACGTTTTTCTTTTAAATTCGTTTTAATTTCTGAACTTTGTAAATCTTTAGTTGGTAAGGCAAGGCAACAAAATACAAAACAATAAAAAAACACTTTCTTTAAAAAAATTTTTTTCATGGCAATTCTCCTTTTGTTTCCATATGGTTTTTAGGACTAAACGCTTAAAATCCCTAAAATTGTTATCTTTAAGACGTTCTTTTTCAGTAACAGATAAAGTAACGGTGTGTTTAAATAATAGAAAAAAAGAGTTAAGAAAAAATAAAGAATCTGTTAAGATTTTAAGATAATGGGAATTTTATAAGGAAGCTGCTTCCTTTCCCATGATTGCTAAATGCTTTGATTGTTCCATTGTGAAGTTCTACGATGTGTTTTGCAATTGATAAGCCAAGACCTGTCCCGCCGGTTTTTCTTGATCTAGATTTGTCTATGACATAAAAGCGGTCAAATATTTTTTCTATTTGTTTAGAATTTATCCCTATGCCGCTATCTTTCACTTCTATATTTAAAACATTTTTGTTTTTCTGAGCGGTCACAAATATATATCCTTTTTCCGTGTATCGCAATGCATTATCTATCAAATTAGACAGAACTTGCTCTAATCTAAATCTATCGGCTTTTAGCACAATATCATCGCTGCATTTGAAAACAAGAGATATTTTTTTTGCATTCGCTTTATCTTCAAACAGTGATTTCATTTCTTCAAAAAGAGATTTCAGCATAATGTCTTGCAAATCTAATTTTTCGCTACTTTCTATTTCTGCTAACGTCAACAAATTGTTCACAATATTTGACAGTCGCTTTACATTTCTGCCGATTACTTCAATATGCTTTTTTTGTTCTTGCGGATTGCTTTCTTCTTCAAGGAATTCAAGATAAGCTTTTATTGAAGCAAGAGGAGTTTTTAGCTCATGAGAAGCGTTGCTTACCAAACTCTTTTTTAAATTTATTATTTTTGACGTAATTGAATTAGAGAAGATATAAGCGATTATCATTGATGTTATAACAATAAATAGCAAAGCATTGGAGTTTGCCTTAATAAACCCAAACGAAAGCATAGATATATCTCTAATCGGCTGACTAATCCTTAAAGCATAAGTTCCTTTTACATCAACTGCAAGAGGATAAGCAAAGTGCATAATGTCTTCTTTGAGCAAATCATTTTGGCGCACACATACGCAAAAATTTTTTCCATCTTTTAGTATGCTTGCAATTTCCATAAAATGTAGTTGATTGCCCATACTTTTAGGTTCGTCGTGCGAATCTGCCACAACATCGCCTTCAATGTTGACAACAGTTATTCTTTTATCAGTTTTATTCACATTTTTTTTGATAAGTTTTTCAACTTCTAAAATTTTATCGCACGCCAACAAATCTGAAATTTGTTCAGAAATAACTTTTGCCGCAGACGACAATTCTTCTGTAAGTATTTTACTGCTGTTGACTTTTATGTTTCGTCTGGAAATTGCCATAAATAGAATTAAAATAATCAGACTTGCGGCAATTGATACCAAGAAGAGTTTTTTAAATAAATTTTTAGTCCTCAAATTTATATCCTATAGAACGTATGTTTTTTATACGCTTGCCGTTATTGCCAATTTTGTCTCTGATATTTTTTATATGCACATCCACGGTTCTATCAATAATAGCTTTATCTTTGCCCCAAACGGAATCTAAAATTTCGTCTCTTGTAAAAACTTTATTTTTTTTGCCAATTAACAATTCTAAAATTTTAAATTCTATGAGCGTGAGATTTATTTTTTTGCCGTCAGAAAAAACTTCTCTTGCTTCTTTATCAATTTTTATCTCATTGTTTGGAACTTGTGTTGGCAACGTTTCTTTATCGTTTGAGCATCTCCTAAACACCGCTTTAACCCTTGCTGAAAGTTCTTTAGGTGAAAATGGTTTGGTTATATAATCATCAGCACCTAATTCTAATCCTAATACTTTATCAAGCTCATCAGATTTTGCACTTAAAAAAATAATAGGAGTGCGTGCAAAGTTAGCGTTTTTGCGTAGTTCTTTGCAAATATCAAAACCGTCCACATCTGGCAGCATGATATCTAGTATAAATAAGTCCGGTGAATTTTTAGTTAAGAAAGAAAATAATTTTTCAGCGTCGGTAAAACCCTTGAATTTGTAATGTTCTTTCTCAAGCTTTAAAGACAAAGCTTCTAAAATATCTTCTTCGTCGTCAACAGCTGCTATAAGTTTTGACATAAAATTCCCATAATCCTTGTAATGAAAATAATAGAGCAACTAACTATTGTGTTATCCCAAAAAAGCAAGTTGTCATCTACGATAGAAACACATTTGAGACAGTACTACATAATTTGCGTTGCGGTGGATCATTGTAGTAAAATCGACCCCATGCAAAAATTTCAACTTATTTCAAAGTTTAAACCATCTGGCGATCAGCCGCAAGCCATAGAAAGATTATGTAAAAATTATCGCGAAAACGAAAATTCGCAAGTTTTGCTTGGAGTTACTGGTTCTGGAAAAACTTTTGTTATGGCAAATATTATCCAAAATCTTGGTATTCCAACGCTCATAGTATCTCCAAATAAAATTTTAGCTGCTCAAACTTATGCGGAGTTTAAATCGTTTTTCCCAAACAATGCTGTTGAATACTTCATATCTTATTATGATTATTATCAACCCGAAGCTTATTTACCATCGTCAGATACATACATAGAAAAAGACGCTTCTATAAATGACCACATTGACCGGTTGCGTCTAAAAGCTACAACTTCTTTGCTTGAGAGAAAAGACGTTGTTGTGGTGGCTTCAGTTTCTTGTATTTATAATTTAGGTTCGCCTAAGGATTACCAAAATATGTGCGTTGAAATAATTGCCGGTGAAGAAAAACCAATGCAAAAACTTGCAATGGAACTTATAGAAGGCCATTATGAAAGGAATGAAATTGAATTTATAAGAGGACGTTTTAGAATAAAAGGTGATACTGTTGAAATTTTTCCGGCATATCTTGAAAGTGCTGTTAGAGTTGAATTTTACGGTGATGAAATAGAAAGTATAAAAGAATTTAACCCTGTGTCGGGTGAAATTTTGTGCAAAAAAGATAAAGCTTACGTTTATCCAGCTAAACTTTTTGTTGCTAACAAAGACAGAATAGATAATGCTATCCAAAGTATAAAAGTGGAATTAAAAGAGAGGCTAGAAGTTTTGAAATCTCAAAATAAATTGCTTGAAGCACAAAGACTTGAGCAAAGGACAAAGTACGACATGGAAATGTTGCGGGAAACTGGAATTTGCAATGGAGTTGAAAATTACTCAAGACACTTGTCGGGAAATCTTAATGCTTCAAGACCTACTACTTTAATAGATTATTTTTTGCAGGAAAACAAAGATTTTTTGCTGATTGCCGACGAATCGCATATTTCGCTTCCTCAAGTACGTGGAATGTATGAGGGCGATAGAAGCAGAAAGCAAACGCTTGTTGATTTTGGATTTCGTTTGCCGTCAGCTCTGGACAACAGACCTTTAAAATTTAATGAATTTGAAAATCTGATTAAAAAATTTTTAATGGTGTCTGCAACGCCCGGTGTTTACGAATTAGAAAAAACAAACAGAAAAGTTGTAGATTTAGTTATTCGTCCGACAGGTCTTATAGATCCAGAAGTTGTTATTCGACCGATAAATGGTCAAATTCAAGATTTAATGGCAGAAATTAAAAAAAGTGTTGACAAAAAACAAAGAACTCTTGTGACAACACTCACAAAAAAAATGTCTGAAGATTTGTCTGCCTATTTAAAAGAAAAAGGATTTAAGGTTGAATATCTACATTCTGAAATTGATGCGTTGACAAGAATAGATATTCTAAAAAACCTTAGATTAGGAAAATTTGACGTTTTGGTTGGAATAAATCTTTTAAGAGAAGGTCTGGATTTGCCAGAAGTTTCGCTTGTTGCGGTTTTAGATGCAGATAAAGAAGGCTTTTTGCGTTCAGAACCAACGCTAATCCAAATTTGTGGCAGAGCTGCAAGAAATGTTGACGGACATGTTATTTTCTATGCTGACACGATAACCGGTTCTATGCAAAGAGCTTTAAAAGAAATGAGCCGCAGAAGGAAAAAGCAAATCGAGTATAATGAAAAACACAATATAAAACCGAAGTCTATAATAAAAGCAGTTTTTGAGCTTGAGGAATTTAGAAACATCTCAAAAAAAGAAACTATGACAAAAATTGTTGCTGAAGAAAGCCTTGATTATAAAGTTACACCTAAAAATATAGATAGTTTAATCAAAGATATAGAAACGCAGATGAAAGAAGCGGCCGAAAATCTTGATTTCGAAACAGCGGCGCTTTTTAGAGATAGAATGACGGAACTAAAAGGAATGCGATCTTCTACAAAGAAAAACGTCTCTAAAAAACTTTAACCTACAAAACGAACTTTCGTATAAAATATAGATAAACAGAATTTGCTTTCGCATATAACTCAAACTATAAAATTATAGCCGGCTTGTAACGCTTTCCTGTTGCTTTCAATAAGATTACTTTTTTGTGAAAATATTTTTCGGCATGCTTTAAAAGCATTTTCAAGAGTTAAGACGCAAGTTTTGTCTTGGTGTTTTTTTTCTAATATTTTTAACAAAGCTCCAATTGCGACCATGTTTGCAGACTTGATATTTTTGATTTCCAAATCGGCAATATCATTTAGCGCAACGAAATAAGTCTTTGGATTACATTGAATGTTTGAAGAAATTAACGAAGAGTTTGCAATTATTACGGCGTCTTCTTTTGCTGTTGGCATAAATTTATTTAAAGACAGTTCGTTTAAAACCACTAAAACATCTGGATTAGAAGCGATAGGAGAACCTATTTCTTCGTTTGAAATTATAGTGGTTGAGTTGGCTGTTCCACCACGCACTTCTGCACCATAAGATGGAAACCAGGTAGTATGCAAATTTTGCTCTATTGCAGTTTGAGTTATAATCACTCCGGCAAGTAGAACTCCCTGTCCGCAAGAACCTGCTATTATGATTTCATTTTTCATCAATTTTATCCTTTATAACTCCAAGTGGAAAAGATTTTATAAAAACTTCTTCCACCCACCTTATGGCTTCAAGTGGTGACATTGACCAATCAACAGGACATTGTGAAATAACTTCAATAAGAGAAAAGCCTTTTTCATCAATTTGGCATTGAAAAGCCTTTTTTATTGCTTTTTTTGCTTTTATTATATTTTGCGGATTGAAAACAGAAACTCTTTCAAGGTAGGTTGTTCCATCAAGAGTTGCAAGAAGCTCGCAAAGTTTTATTGGGTACCCGTCTCTTTTTGGATCTCTTCCAAAAGGAGTAGTTTGCGTGATTTGTCCTATAAGTGTTGTCGGTGCCATTTGTCCACCTGTCATCCCGTAATTGGCGTTGTTGACAAAAATAACAGTAATATTTTCACCTCTGTTTGCCGCATGAATTGTTTCTGACATTCCTATGGCTGCAATGTCTCCATCGCCTTGATACGTAAAAACAAATTTGTCAGGGTTGGTTCTCTTTATTCCAGTTGCAACTGCTGGAGGTCTGCCGTGAGGAGCTTCTGTTACATCAAAATTAAAATAATCATAGGCAAAAACAGCACATCCTACCGGAGCAACAGCGATAGTTTTTTCCCGCAGATGCAATTCGTCAACACACTCCGCTATAAGTCTATGAATTATACCATGTCCGCAACCAGGACAATAAGATAGACTTACATCTTTCAAACTCTCCGGCTTTGATAAAATTTTGTTCATTTGTTCTCTTTATTGAAGTTTTAAATATAATTTTTAGCTCACATAAAATTATAAAAAATTCTTTAGTTTATCTAATATCTCAAGCTCTGTAACAATTCCGCCGCCTGCTTTTCCCAAAAATTCAACATTTGCTTTTCCGTTTACAGCAAGGCGGACATCTTCGACCATTTGACCATGGTTTAACTCTACTGATAAGAAATTTTTAAAACGTTGTGAAAGTTCAGATATTTCTTTTGACGGGAACGGAAATAATGTCAAAGGTCTAAAAAGACCAACTTTTATCCCATTTTTCCTTGCAAGACATACGGCTGACTTCGAGATTCTTGCGGCAATTCCAAAAGCACAGATAATAATATCAGCGTCAGAAATTTCAAAAGTTTCATATTTAACTTCATTTTGCGAGATTGTTTTGTATTTTTCTTGCAATGCAAAATTGTGTTTTTCTAAGTCACCGTCTTTCATAAGCAAAGATTTTAAAGAACGCGGTGGTCTATTTTTACACCCGTCAAGAGCCCAATTCGGGATGAGTAGTTTTTCTCTTTCTGGTCTGTTAAAATCAACCGGTTCCATCATTTGGCCTATAATCCCATCAGTTAATATCATAACCGGAATTCTATATTTTTCGGCTAAATCAAAAGAATCATAAGCCATTTCATACATTTCTTGAACGCAATTAGGCGCTAAAACTATCAATTTATAATCACCATGCCCGCCGCCTTTGACCGACTGAAAATAATCACCTTGCGAACCTGATATATTTCCAAGCCCAGGACCGCCTCTTTGCACATTGACTATTAAGGCAGGCAATTCCATTCCCGCCATATACGAAATTGCTTCTTGTTTTAAAGAAATACCTGGTGATGAGGAAGAAGTCATTGCTCTTACGCCTGTAACTGCTGCACCAAGCACCATATTTGCAGCTGCCAATTCAGACTCAGCTTGAACAAAAACTCTTTTGAGTTCAATCATTTTTTTTGAAAGATATGCTGGAATTTCATTTTGTGGAGTTATAGGGTAGCCAAAGTAAGATTTGAGACCTGCAGCAATTGCACCTTCGCATAGAGCGATATTCCCTTTGACAAGTTTTTTCACTTATACACCTCAATGCAAAAGTCAGGACACGTCAAATAACAAAACCCACAAGCAATGCAATCATCTTCTTTTTCAATAAAAGCCCAATGATAACCTATTTTATTGAATTGCTTTGAAAGAGATATGCATTTATTAGGACAAGCATTTCCGCACAATCCGCAACCTTTGCACCTTTCATGATTTATTTTAATGGTAGCCATTGCATATATCCAGTTTCAGCAGCTATTTTAAGACACTAATGAATAAAAATTCTAAATAACAATAATTTCGTATTCTAAATTACATAAAATTACATTTTTTGTTTGGCGGCGGTAGGAATTGAACCTACGACCAAAGGCTTATGAGTCCTCTGCTCTACCGCTGAGCTACGCCGCCGCATTCACTTGCTTTAATTATTGCAATACATATTTGCATAGGGATTTTTGTTGATAGCTGCATATTTAGAAAAATTTTCTATTTTTATTTTTGATAACTCTTGTTTAAAAGATTTTGCGTAAAAATCGATATGGTTTTTTAAAAATTTTATGTCATTATCATTAAGGTCAATTTTAACGGCTTCTTTTCCAAAATGATATTTATTCGGGTGACCATTTAAATAAACAACTCCACCATGCATTCCTGTTGCGCAAAAATTTCCAATTATTTCTTCGTCTTTTAAAAGATTAAGACCTAAAACTATTATGGCACCACCTGCCATGTATTCGCCTAAAAAATCTCCGGCTTTTCCACCGACAACTATCACCGGTTTCATTTCCTTGTATTCTTTCATATGAATTCCAACGCGATAACCTACATTTCCTTTCACATAAATTTGTCCGCCTCTCATCGCATAGCCCAAGGTATCTCCACAATTTCCGTGTATTGTAATCTGTCCAAAATTCATGGTGTTTCCTACAGCATCTTGGGCGTTTCCAAAAATTTCCAATTCAGCACCGTCCATATAAGCGGCCGCATCATTTCCGGGAATTCCATAAATTTTTACTTGAACTTTTTCAGGAAGACCTCTACCGATATACCTTTGACCAAAAACGTTCTTTAAAGAAATGGTTTTATCCACTTTAATTGCATCGTCTACCAATTCATTTAATTGACGATAATACATGTTTGACGCATCTATTGTTTTCATATGTTGCAACCTCTGCTATTCCATATTTTTTTCGTTCTTTGCTCTTTAGGATATACGTTAAGCCCAATATCTTTTGAAGTTATATCATATTCAAGTGTCGAAAGTTTTGTTCTATCATTTATTAGTGCAGTGTAAATACCGGCTCGACGATTGCAGTTTATAAGAACGAAACCGATTAAAGTATCATCGTGTATGTTTAATTTTTTAAGACTTGAGTCAGAACTTTCAACAATGGACTTTACGGTTTTTTCGCCGTCAATAATTCCTGCTGAAATCAATTGCATTCCAAAAAATGAAATGGCATTCATTGCAAATGAAGCAGGCGCTTTAACTTTTGCCCCAGACATATTAAGTCCTGCTGTTTCACCTTGATTAGAAGCATTCGGCCACAACGCTAAAATTTTGCTTTCATTCGAAAGCAAATCAAGAGACTGAATACAATCGCCTGCCGCATAAATGTCTTTTGCTGAAGTCTGCATATATTCATTTACGATGATACCTTTTGAAACTTTAAGACCGGCATCTTTAGCAAGATTTATATTAGGACGAACGCCGACAGCTACAATCAAAATATCACAGTCAAGAGTTTCCCCGTTTGAGAGAACTATGCCACTGACATTATTTTCGCCGCGTATTTCAACAGCACTTGCATTAAGTTTAAATTCAATATCGTTTTGTTCTATATGGTTTTGAATTATTTTTGAAGAAGATTTGTCTAAAACAGAGGCTAAAATTCTGTCTGCTAAATCTACAATTGTAATTTTTGCAACTTTCCCAAAAACACCTTCCGCTGCTTTCAAACCTATAAGTCCTGCACCAAGTATTACTACTTTTGATTGCGGGGTAATTGCTTTTTTTAGACTAGAGCTTTCTTCATACGTTAAAAAAGTAAAGACATTTTTTTGTTTGCACATGTCTAAATTTTTAATCGGAGGAACAAAAGGCGAGCTACCCGTTGCAATTAAAAGTTTATCAAACAAAAACTTTTTTCCACCTTGCAAGCAGGTTTCTTTATTTTTAGTGCTTATATTTTCGACTTTAGAATTTAATAAAACTTTTATATTTCTTGTTTTGTAGAATTTGTCATCGCGATAATGCATATTTTCAGCAGTTACCTTTCCACTTAAATAATAAGAAATGAGAGGTCTGCCGTAAGCTGGAAACTCTTCGTCTGATAATATCGTTATTTCGCCTTTTGTATCATTTGTCCTTATTGCTTCGGCAGCATTTATACCTGCGGCACTATTTCCTATTATTAAATACTTCATTGCAACACCTCTGCTTCTTTATCGTCAAGAAGTTTTACCGCTTCATTTGGGCATTTTTGAACGCAAATTGACTCACCAAAATCTACGCATAAATCGCATTTTGAAATAGCTTTACCATCCGCACTTTTTTTAACAGCACCAAAAGGACAAACCAAAACACAAGATAAGCAAGACACACACTTTTTCTTATCGTTTTGTACGATACCTTTTTCATCTTTATACATAGCACCCGCAATGCAAGACTTTACACATTTAGGGTTGGCGCAATGTCGGCACTGTAAAGCAAAATAAGAAGTAACTTTCGGCTGTAGAATTTCTTCTATAATTATCGCCGAAGCTATGTTTTCCTCTTTGTTTGCCTTGATTATATTTTTGGACTTTGAGTGAGCAGTTTTACAATAAACTTCACACAACCCGCAACCCAAACACTTGCTCTCAAAAGCATAAACTCTTTTCACAGTTTTTACCCTATAATTGCTGAAAATTTTAGCGAAACTCTTTTCTAGTGTACAGCAGGTGTTAGGTCACTCTATAAAATTTCTTTTATGTAATCAATTTTACAAATAAAATGGCATGAAACTAGCATATAATTTTTATAATAGATACAGCAGTTATGACTTCAAAAATTATCATTCTAGCAATAATTTTTTTTAAATGGATTTTTTTTGAAAACTCGTAATAAGCAATAATTGCAAATATTAGCAAAGCGTAAGGAGTAATAAAAAGCAAGATAACGTAAAAAATTGCCGATATTATAACAAAATGCATGTCTTGTTTGTGTTTTAAACCCTGTGCATCGCGCATCGTGTAAGAAAAAATGCAAGCAACAAATAACAAAAAAGTAAAAAACGACAGCAAAGAAAACGTTACGGAAAACATCCAAAAAATTGGAAAAAACGCCGCAACCATTGAAGTTATAAAAGATAAAAAAAGCTTTCTTGTTATTTTGATTAAGCATATATAAATTCCGGCGCAAATCGCCGAATAAACTAGACAATTGAAAAGCGAAAAGAAAGCGAGCTTACCCATAAAAAGAATAGCTAAAAAATTTGTGATAAAAGCAGTTAAGGAAACAAGTATAATTTTAGAGTTTATTTTGCTCATAATTTTTGTTTTCAAGCTCCCAAAGTTTTATATACTTCATCTGAGTGTAAAAAAAAGCATAAAGTAAAGCAAGAACTAATCCGGCAAGTCCGTCCAAAAATCCTTTTTTTATAACAAACATTTTTATAAACATCGTTGTGGGATTTACAAAAAGATTTAAAATTTTAAATCTTTTTCCACGGTCAAACATGCTTTTTGCCGACAAATTTGCGTAAAGTTCCGACTTTTTAACATACTGTTTGATACTTTCATAAGGGTAGTGCAGAATTTGACCAGAAAAATAAAATTTTTTTCCACAGTAATCAATATCTTCATGAACTTTTTGTTCTTTATAATGCATTTTGCTTTTGTTAAACAAAATAGGATGTCTGTAATCCGGATACCAGCCTGAGTGCAATATCCATGTATTAATAAACTTACTTTTTCTTGGAGCACAAAAAGCAAAAGCACGAGGAATACCAGACAATTCTTTTTGAATTTCAATTTTTAAATCTTGCGTAACTCTCTCGTCGCAGTCAAGGCACAAAACCCATTCGTAAGAAGTTTGGGAAAGTGCAAAATTTCTTTGATCTCCAAAATTTTTAAAACTATGAGAAATAACTCTGCACCCCAAATTTTTGGCAACTTCTGCAGTTCTATCAGTGCTAAAATCGTCGACAACAACTATTTCATCAGTCCACAAAATACTTTCAAGACATTTGTCTATGTGTTTTTCCTGGTTTTTAGAGATAATATAAGCCGAAAGTTTTTGCATAATCGTCTAACGTTTTGTTTTGTCAAAATACTTCTGCAAAACCAAAAGTGAAATTAATTTTTCCGTTTTTTTGTTTTTGAACTGGCAAGACCATTTGTTTGCGTTGTCAATTATTTTTAAAGATTCGCTTTTATTTTCAGCATAATAATTTAATTTCTCTTCTAAATCGCAGTAATCATCCTTTATCTCAACAAAATGCTTGCCGCTTTCAAGTTTTCCTTCCATAAACCAAGTTTCAAATTTAGGCTTAGTCATTACTGCTAAAGAGTTTGAAGACATTACCCACTTTAAATTTGTCGATACATCGTTTCCTTCCAAACATAAAATAAATTTATACTTTAGCTGCTCGTCCTTTGTCATAAAAGACTTTACCCATTTTGGGTTTTCCGCATTACAGTTTGCTGCATATAAAACACATAAAGGATTGTCAAAATATTTTCTGTAAAAACGTTTACGATGTTCTTGGTATATTCCACCGATACTTACCAATTTGCTTATTTTATCTTCAAATTTTATTTTATCTTTGAGAAAAATGAAATGTCGTGATTTATCTAGTTTCATCAAGATAGAATTTTTATTAAACGGTTTTTCCGCAATATTGCCGGCATTGCTATCTACTGGCCGGCTTTTTACTATTGATGGAATTTCAGGAACATAAGTCACATCGCCAAATTTAAGAGAAATTTTTAAATTATCGTTAAAAAACCTCGTATATTCGTAAGTGTCAAAAAAATACGCGCTGCCATATCCACGCTTTTTTCTGCTTAAAATATATTTAAAATCCTTTAAATAAAGATTGCCTCCCGGCTCATTATTGTCTAACTTATTGTAGTAATTCACACGTTCTAAAATGTACTTTTTATCGTATTTATCAATTTCGGATAAGATTTTTTGCAATTTTAATTGAGAAATGAATTTTGGCAAAAAATACCTAAAAACTCCTTTGATATACCATAGAAGCTTGCTGTTGTCATATTTATATTTTTGCCAAAGATTAAAAGCCACCAATAACAATAACCTCAAAAAAATTAAATAATTTTAGAAAAAAGCACTTAAAGTTATTTTAGTATTTGCTGTCCTAAAGAAATATAGTCTCTTGCAGAGCATTTAAAAAAAGCTTCCGCGTATTGAAAATTCGGAGAAATTATTTGTCCCCAATATTGATTTATTCCTTGTGCTATTTTTAAATAATCTAACACTTTTTTTTCATAGGAATAACAGTCTATAATTTTTTTCTTTGTTTCCCATTCTTTGCTTATGTCAAAAATGCAGTTTGGAATTAGAGCCGACCAAACTGAATAAGCATAAATTGTAAAATCTAAATTTATGTTTTCGCTTATTTTTAAAAAAGTTTTCGCAATGGCGATTCCATCGCAATATCTGCTAATCCAATACGGAAAAAACGCAATATCGGGGTTTACTTTATTGATAATCATTTCTAAGCTACTTTCGAGGTTTTTGTTGAAAGCTAAAGAATTTTTTGGAAATTGCATAAAATGATTCTTATAAGATCCTAAAAGCGAAGCAGCTTTTTCAGATTCTTTCATTTTTTCAAAATCTATGTGGGAACAATACAGAATTTCTATATGTGCTTTTTCCCTTGCGTATTTTAGAATTGTCCCAGCACAAGCGACAGCTTCATCCATTTGGTGAGGTGACACAACTAAAATTTTACAGGGACAGATGTTAGTTTCTTCGGTAGTGCAGTAGTTTATAAAAGGTAAAACCGGTTTATGATTTTTTACTAAATTTTCAGATTCTTTCATTTTTTCTCCAAAGTTATGAGATAATTTTGAGCAGGTAATCATTTAAGTTAGGTGATAGATTAGTAATTGCCGCGTAATAAAAATAAGACATTGTAGCCATAGAAGCACCAAGTAAAAATTTTTTAAATTTCGTCTTCTGTTTTTTACATAAAAGTAAAGCAAAATAAGCAAACATGCCACCTATAAACCCGCCGATTGGGTCAAAGCTGCAGAGGAATAAAGGAAAACAAGCGGGAATGATTTCGGATTTAGTAATTTTTTTAGGGTGAGGAATAAGTGCTTTGCCATTTATGTAAAACCAATACCCAAGTCTAAACAAAGAAGTTTTTGCCGTCAAAATTAATTCTTGGTCATTTGTTCCAACTAAAATATATTTAAACGTACTTGTTTTGGTTATTGACTTTGCGTTTGTGACAATATCAAAACTTATGGAGGAAGAAGCTGCGTTTGGCGTAATATCAAGCTCTAAAGAAGTATCATCTTCATAAATAAATTTAGACATTTTAATTCTCCTTCTATAAAAAAGATATAAATTTATCTATTATCCAGCTTGTATCATTAGGACCACTTGAGGCTTCCGGGTGGAATTGAACAGACATAAAAGGTTTTGTGTTATGCTTGATACCCTCAACTGAACTGTCATTAGCGTTTACAAACCAAAGCTGCCAATCTTTTGGAATAGAGCTTTTTTCAACTGCATATCTGTGGTTTTGGCTTGATACATAAGCACGTTTATCTGGTAAAGAAAAAACAGGTTGGTTGTGGCTTCTGTGTCCATGATTTAGCCTTTTTGTTTTCGCTCCAGCTGCCAGCGACAAAAGCTGATGCCCGAGGCAAATTCCTAAAATTGGCTTACCGGAACTTAAAATTTGTTTTTTAATTCTTTCCACTAAATCTCCTGTATTTTTAGGATCACCAGGTCCATTGCTTATCAGCCATCCATCAACTGATATTTCAGTAAAATTTTTATCCCAAGGAATAACCAAAACTTCACAATTTCTATCGACAAGCATTCTTGCTATATTCAGTTTTGCACCGCAATCGATAATGCCTACTTTTTTTTCACCGGAACCGAATTTTAGAATTTCTTTTGTGGATACTGATGGCATAAGGTTGTATTTTGAAGGGTCAACGTAGTGTGCATTTGTGAATTTTTCTAAAAACGGAAATCTGTCTACTCTTTCTTTTTTTGAGTTTTCAGGAATAATTTTTCCAAATAGGTTTCCATTTTCCCTGATAGTTTGTACAAGATAGCGCGTATCTATTTCAGCGATGCCAGGTACATTGTTTTCTATCATCCATTTTTCCAGCGAAATAGCTTCATTGTGCTTAAAAGTACCGTTGAAAATGTCAGAAACTATTATCCCTTGTGTTTTTATAGAAGAACTTTCATGACCTTTTGCAGAGAAAAAATCTCCATTTCTTATAATAGGAACTCCATAATTTCCAATAATACAAAAGCTAAAAACCAAAATTTGTCCTAAATAAGATGGATCTGTCATTGCTTCGCTATAACCCAACATCCCTGTGCTAAAAACCATTTCGCCACTTGCACAAAAGTTTGCACCTATCGCTTTTCCGTAAAAACGTGTTCCATTAGAAAGTTCAAGACAGGCTTTTACATATTTTCTATCTAAAATACTAGGTCTAGTTATCATAGTTAATTTAGCATATCTCCTCAAAGATGCAAGTACACAAACAGCCGCGATGATACTAGAAATTTAACTTCCTGACAAACCACACAAGGACCAAACAAATTTTTATGCATGCAGCAAGCGTTTACACCATCATATGTTCCTTGAAGCTATAGTAATTTTCATTGCAAATTATTATATGGTCTAAAAGCAAAATGTCTACCGTTTCCAATGCAGCTTTTACATTTTTTGTAGCTTCTATATCGCTTTGCGAAGGTTTCAGGTTGCCGCCAGGATGATTGTGCGACATTATTACAGAAACAGCGTTTTTTTCAAGTGCAATTTTGGCTATTTTCCTTGGAATAACAACAGAGCTATTAACGGTACCACTTTCTATTTCTAAACAATCTGTGACTTTGTTTGCAGAATTTAAAATTAAAATATACAGACTCTCGGTTTTGGCACCACTTAGTGTTGCAGATAAAAAATTTACTGCTTCTTGTGATGAGGTTATTGAATTGGTAGATTTAATCTTTAGCTGCAAGTATAGCGAGGAAAAGTTTTTTAAGAATTTTATAAGAAAAGCACTATGTTCTCCAAGTAAATTTGAAGCAATTAACTCATTTAAACTTGCATCCACAACCTGCTTTAAACTACCAAATTTTTCTATAAGATCTTTTGCAATTTTTTTAGTATCTTTTTGCGGCAATGCAAAAAATAATGCGAATTCTAAAATTTCATATTCTTGCCAGTTAGCAAACCCAGATTGTAAGAATCTTTCCTTAACTCTTTGTCTATGTCCGTTGTTGTAAGATTTTTTATTCATTTAAAACGATAAAACCCAGCTTGTTTGTTAATTTTTGTAGCTCTTGTGTTCTTTTGGGGATACTTTCGGCAACCTGTTCTAACTTTCCTAACTAAATGTTTTCTTCTTTTAAAACCTCTATAAGTTTTTTGTAAGAAGTAAATTGATAGGCGTTTAGCCCATTGTTTTTGGCTGCGACAATATTTTCTTCTATATCATCTATAAATAAAATTTCATTAGGAGCAACACCGCATAACTTTGTAGTTTCTTTAAAAATCTGATTTTCCGGTTTTCTTAAATGCATCTCAAAAGATAGAAATTTTTTGCCAAAAACCATAAAAACTACAGGGTAACATTCTTTCAAATAATTAAAGTGCAATTCATTTATGTTTGATAAAATGTTTACGGGATATTTCTTTGATAACTGCATAGCAAGTTCTATAACTTCTGGAATAGGAGTAAAAATATCATTCCAGATAACAGACCATTCATCAAAAGTTCCTTCATAGTTAGTCTGCTCTTTTAATTGCGTAAAAAATTCAAAAGAAGAAATATTTCCTTTTTCATAAGAATATCCTAAATCAGAAAACTTAAGTATGAGCGAATTGAATGACTCTATTTTGCTTTTTGGGGTCTTTTTAAGGTATTTTGTCGCAAATGTGTTTAGATTAAATCTAAACAAGACATTACCCAAATCTAAAAGCACAACTTTTGTAGACATACAATCTCCAGATTCGAATAAACTGTGTCAGGGTATAAAATGCTACTGTAAAAATCAAAAGACAAAAATTTGCTGTATTTTAGTCTATCTGTTAACTTATATTTTTAGAAAGCACATATTTATTATTTAAAAATTTCACTTTCTACAAGTTTTGCGATTATGTGGATTAAAAGGATATGGCATTCTTGCACTCTTGCTGTGATTTTTGATGGTGCGAAGTAGCATAAATCACATAAAAATTTCATCTTTCCGCCATCAAAATTTGTAAAGCCTACGGTAAAAATTCCAAGTTTTTTAGCAGTTTCAATTGAGTTGATTATATTTATAGAATTTCCACTTGTTGAAATTGCAATGAAAATATCACCTCTTTGTGCAAAAGCTTCAAGTTGCCTGCTAAAAGAATTTTCATAGCCAAAATCATTACCAATAGCAGTTATTGAGGATTGATTTTCAGACAAAGCTATAGATGGCAGTGCCTTTCTGTTTGTTTCGAAACGAACTACCATTTCCGCAGCAAAATGCAAAGCATCTGAAGCCGAACCTCCATTTCCAGCGATTATGGTTTTATTACCGTTTTTATAAGCATTGATTATGACGTTTGATATTTTTTTTATCAGTTCAACTTGTTCTTTGTTAAGCATTGATTGTTTTGCACAAATGCTTTCATCAATGAGGCTCGATATGATTTTTTCCATTTATTCAAACCTTTTATGAAAATTGCTTGATTAGAAAATCTGTGCTGACTCCGCCTTTGCAAAAAGCTTCGTTAGTCATAATTTTATAATGAAGACCTGATGTATTTTTAACGCCTTCTATTTCAACTTCTTTTAAGGCGCGCCGCATTCTCATAATAGCTTCATACCTATCTGAACCAAATGCTATGATTTTTGCGATTAAGCTATCGTAAAAAGGTGGTATTGTGTAACCTGAATAAACGTGCGAATCTACTCTGATACCCGGTCCGCCCGGTAAAAACAACTTTCCAATTTTGCCCGGACTTGGAATAAAATCTCTATCAGGATCTTCAGCATTAATTCGGCATTCTATCACATGTCCTAAAATAGGAGTTTTTTCAGAGCTTATGCAAAGTTTTTCACCTGCAGCAAGTTTTATTTGCTCTTTTACTAAATCAATTCCTGTGACCATTTCTGTAACCGGATGTTCCACCTGAATTCTTGTGTTCATTTCCATAAAATAAAACTTTCCATGTTTATCAACTAAAAATTCTATTGTACCAACAGTTGAATATTTGACTGCTTCGGCAGCATTTCGTGCTGCTTTACCCATTTTTTTTCTTAAAGCTTCACTTATTAAAGGCGATGGACTTTCTTCTACGAGTTTTTGATGTCTTCTTTGTATTGAACAATCTCTTTCAGGCAGGTACGCGGTTTTTCCAAAATTATCTCCAAGTATTTGGAATTCTATATGATGTGGCTCTTCAATATATTTTTCCATATAAACATCGGCATTTCCAAAAGCCGCGTTGGCTTCTGTTTGTGCTAAAGTTATAGAGGTTTTTAAAGTTTCTTCAGACACTACAATTCTCATACCTTTACCGCCGCCACCTGCTGCGGCTTTAACTATTACTGGATAACCTATTTCTTTTGCCAAACCAAAAATTTTAGGATCATCTGCGTTTATCGGACCGTCAGACCCCGGAATTACAGGAACGCCTGATTTTTTCATCAAATTAATAGCGGCAATTTTATCGCCCATTTTTTCAATAGCTTCTTTTGAAGGTCCTATAAAATTGAGCTTGCAAGCTGCACAAACTTCTGCAAAATATATATTTTCAGCTAAAAAACCATATCCCGGATGGATTGCATCTGCACCGGTTATTTCAGCTGAAGCTATAATGCTTGGGATGTTTAAGTAACTTTCCGCTGCACTTGGCGGTCCTACGCACACAGATTGATCAGCAAGTTTTACGTGCATGCTTTCTTTATCAGTTTCAGAATGAATAGCAACTGTTTTTATCCCCAATTCTTTACAAGCTCTTATCACTCTGCAAGCTATTTCGCCTCTATTTGCGATTAAAATTTTCTTAAACATTTAAAAAACTCCTTTTTGGTAAAACAAAGCAGAGGGCTTAAAACCTTTTACATTAGCGTCTATATAATGACTGCAAGTAAAGTTTATTCTAATGTCGGACTTATCGCCGTATATTGCGCCGCCAGCCGTGTTAGAAAGAGCACCTTGTATATTAAAGCGTTCTTTTAACTTTTCAATTACCGTAGGTTGGTCTATTATACTATTTTTGATTAAGTCCTCTATATTCCTTCCCGCAAAAGCGTTTCTATTGTTTTCGTTTGTCATAATACCTTTATGCTGTCGTAAACATAGCCTATCATATCAGGCACGACGGCGTTTCCTAATTGTTGATAGCCCTGTAAGCCGTTGCTTACTTTGTGTCTTACAGGAAACCCCATTACTTTTTTGCATTCGTGTATTGTTAAGCGTCTAATGCCCTGCTCTGTGTTATAAAGTCCTGTTCTATACCCAACACCGCCACCGTAAGCGGATTGCGTTATGGCGTGGCCTTTTGGGCTGTAAATGCGTTCGCCCTGTCCACCTTTATTTAAAATTCCAACTCTGATAGGCTCTAATTTATGGGCGATATCGCTTTCTTCTTTTGTTATCTTTATATCGTCGCGAGTTACAATAAAATCTTTATCCACTTGCTTTTCTAAAATATCCTCTAAAAACAATTTTTTACGGCTTTCTTTTGGTGGCGTATAGTCTAAAGAAGGTTTTTTGCTATCGCACATATCTTTTTTTAAAGCGACAAAATAAACCCTTTCTCTCGCTTGAGGTATGCCAAAGTAAGAGGCGTTTAAAACGTGCTTATTTAACGTATAGCCGCTTTCGTCTAATTTCTGCTCTATTGTTTTTATTACGTTTCCGCCGTCAATAGTTAAGATGTTTTTTACGTTCTCAAGCAGCAGTATATACGGCTGATGATATAGAGCTATTCTTAGTATTTCATAAAACAAACGACCTCTAGGGTCTGACGTTCCGCCATGCTTGCCGGATATAGAAAAAGGCTGACAAGGAAAGCCCGCACATAAAATATCGTGTTTTGGGATTTTGTTGGCGGGTATTTCCATAATATCGCCGCTTGGCTTTTCACCAAAATTTTGTTTGTACGCCTCTTGAGCGTAAGGGTCTATATCGCTTGAAAAAACGCACTCTAAACCGCGCTTTTCTAAAGCAACTCTAAAACCGCCGATACCGCAAAATAAATCTATAAATTTATACATATAATGTTCTCTCTAATATTCTATCAAAAATCTCTTCGCCGCTTTTGTTTCCGTGATTGTATTTAAAAACGACCCCGCCGATATACTTATCGGTATGTTTTTTAGAATAATGGCAGCGTTGTCTACCATTTGCTTTTTTGCACCTCTGTATCTCTTGCTATACCTCGGGTTGCCGCACATGGCAATTTGCACATCAACGACAAGGTGCCATTTTATTTGACAGCATAAAGTTGCACTTTTGTATTCCCGTTGGGAATAATAACCCAAATATGGTGCTTGCTTGTTATGGTATCATAATTTTTTGTTAGAATAAAAGGAATATAACTTTCTTAAAACTTGGAAATTATACGACGCGTTAGCAAAAGTGTTTTTCAACTTATAGCATAATTGGCAGATCATTAATGGTGATTTTAGCTACCAAGGTTATAATTAGCAACTGTTTTAAAACTTATTTAAGTGTGCGCAGCAATAGTTGTTTTTTCCTAAACATCTGCTTGTTTTTTGATTGGGCTTAAGCATAAATGGAACGCGTAAAACATGATGTTTAGGTACTAAAAATGCTAAAGTAGCAAAAAAACTACTCTTTTTGCTGCTGGAGGTTTTTTCTGAAATCGATAGTTGTTGCAATTATTTTAAGTATCTTTATTGTTATCAGTGGAAAATTTGCGGCAGATTTTGTGGCTGATTTGCCGACTATTAGAATTCTTGAAGATTACACGCCAAGTTTGTCGTCAAAAGTTTACGATAAAGATGAAAATATTATAGGTGAATTTTTTATAGAAAAGCGTTCTATTGTTCCACTAAAAGAAACACCAGTGAATTTGCAAAATGCTTTTATTGCTATTGAAGATAATGATTTTTACAAACATTACGGGGTTTCTATAAGAGGTATAACGAGAGCTTTCCTAAAAGGTTTTTTGGATATGAAACTTTCTGAAGGTGGTTCTACTATAACTCAACAACTTGCGAAAACAATATTTCTAACCCGACGGAAAACAATAGAAAGAAAAATTAAAGAACTTTTTATAACTTTGCAAATAGAAAGAAGTTATTCTAAAGATGAGATTCTGCAGTTTTACATGAACCAAATGTATTTTGGAAGCGGAGCTTATGGCGTCCAAAAAGCTTCTAAAGTGTATTTCAATAAAAATGTTGGCGAATTAAATCTTGCCGAATGTGCGATGCTTGCAGCAATTCCAAAGTCTCCAAACTATTACAATCCTTTAAAAAATTCAAAAGCAGCTTTGAAGAGAAGAAACTTGGTTTTGTCGAGAATGAAAGCATTGAACTTCATCACTAAACAACAAGCACAAGAAGCTCTAAAAATTCCTATTCCAGATGGAAAAACCGCATACGATCAAGTTCAAAGTACGGGTCATTATTTTATTGAGTTTTTAAGAATTATGCTTGAACAAAAATATGGAAGCAAAGTTTTGCTTGAGGGTGGGTTATCAATTTATACTACGCTTGATATGAAGTCTCAGTTTGCTGCCGAAGAGACGCTCGAAACAGAACTTGCAAAATTTGATGTGAGCAGACGCTCGTATTTTGGAAAAGAAGAACCTGTAAAAGCACAAGGTGCTTTGATTGCAATAGATACTAAAAATGGAGCTATTAGAGCAATGGTTGGCGGACGCAGTTTTAAAGAGTCTCAATTTAATAGGGCAACTCAAGCAAAAAGACAGGCCGGTTCTTCGTTTAAACCTTTTGTATACCTTGCAGCTATTGAATCAGGTTTTACTACTTCTACTATTGTTGACGATAGTCCTATGGTTTTTGAGTTGAAAAATAAAATGTGGGAATTAGTTTCAAGAAACGTGTCGGCACTAGAAGATATTGCTGAAAACGTTAAAGAAGTTGATATTATAGATACTAATAAAATCTGGTCGCCTATTAATTACAACAAAAAGTTTAGAGGAAAAGTTACTTTACGGACAGCTCTTGCACTGTCAATAAACACTTGTGCTGTAGAAATTCTTTCTAAAGTATCGCCGGATAAGGTTATAGAAATTGCCCAACGTCTTGGAATTTCTACTCCGCTTTTGAGGTCGCCATCTTTAGCTTTAGGAGCAAGCGATGTGACTTTGCAAGATATGGTCTGTGCTTATGCTGTTTTTGCTTCGGGAGGCATAAAGAGCCGACCGTACCTAATATCAAAAATTATAGATAAAAATGGAAGGGTTTTAGAGCAAAATTCTTTTAATCAGCAAATGGTTGTTTCGCCTCAAGACAGCTTCATAATGACTAATATGCTCAAAGCAGCAGTAGAAAAAGGAAGCGGTTGGAAAGCGAAAGCACTTGGTCGTCCATGTGCCGGAAAGACGGGAACAACAAATGATTCTAGTGACGCTTGGTTTATAGGTTACACACCTCAGCTTGCTGCTGGAGTTTGGATTGGCTATGACGACATTTCAATTTCACTTGGAGAAAAATCTACCGGTGGGGTTATTGCCTGTCCAATATGGACAGAATTTATGAAAAAAGCACTTGAAGGACAACCGGTTTTAAATTTTTCGCAACCTGAAGGAATTGAATGGTCTTTGATAGATCCCAAAACCGGTCTTCTAGCTTTAAGCGATACTCCAGGTGCTTTTTTAGATGCTTTCGTAAAAGGAACTGCTCCGACAGAATACAGCGATCAACTGTTTTCTTTTGTTGATAATGCTGATTTGTCTGCAAACGAGGGTTTTTAATTTAAATAGAGGTTGAAATTAGAAAATGAAAAAGCAAATAACTTTAAAAACGCATAAAGTAACACCGCAGTTGTTTTCCCATTTGGAAAAATTAAAACTTATAAAACTGTGGATTCCTCATGCAAGGGTCTTAAATTCCAAAACCAAAACAGGTGCTGTAAGCAAATTATATTCTTCAAACCCAAAATTTGGAACTCACGCCTTGATGTGTGTAGGAAAGAGAACCAAACATATACATTTAAGCTACCATGATGATAATGAAGATTTTATGATTTTAAATCCATTAAAAATAAAATACAACAAGCTGTTCCTTATAGTTGCGTTTGATAAAAAGCATAAATTTTTGAAAAAGTTTTTAAATGGCAAAATTGCACGTGAAGACTTAATTGCAATAGAGCTTAAATTTAACGATCCTTTATTGAGTTTTTTTACAATGTTAAAAGGCACTATTCATTGTGAAGTTACAGAAAATAAGGAAAATGGAAATCATCCGGTGTTTTTTGTGAGCGAACCTTCGCACCTTAAAGATAATAAATTGTCGTCGAGTCTTTATGATATTTTTCTGGAGAAACAATGATTTCTGACGTTCTAATAATTATTTTCTTTCCAATTTTAACTGGGTTTATGTATTTTTGGATGGCTTTAGAAGTAAAAAAAATAAGCAAATTGCGTTCTTTGATATTTGGTGAAATTGCTTTTAAAAAAATGCAGTTTGCGTTTGTGATATTTGGAATTTATTTTGCTTCCCGACCATTGCAGAACATTTTAGGTGTTCATCCTATGCCTTTAATAATAAATTGCATACGTCAATTTTTTTTAATGGCTATTGTTGCACCTTCTATACTTGTGGCAATTTTTCATTGGATACCACAAGCCAGCGGTGCGCCTCGTTCAGAAAAATTCGCTTCTTACACCGTAGGAACTTTAATGGCTATTATTTTTATTTTGCTGAATTCTTTGGCTGTTGATGGTTCACTGCTATTGTGTTCTACTGGATTCATAGATATTTATGACCCTGTTTGGTTTCAAAACAAAAACCATTCTATGCAGCTTGTGGTAATTCATTTAATATGCCAGCTTGTTTCACCTGTTGGGTTTCTCTTACTTTCTGCTGCTTATGTACGCAATAGAAGACATAATTACCAACTTTCTGATGTGTATAATTTAATGACCACAAAATGGAAATATCTTGAATTTGGTCTTACGATTTTTGCTTTTTCATTTATAACTGCTGGGGTTACGGCAATTTTAGGTGCTTATTACACTTACATTTGGGTTATTTACTTTATTGGAGCGATAATATCGGGTTTTTTTGTGTTAAAAAGTTTAAAACTTCCTTTGAGAAAAGCCGAAGGCGATTTGCTTTAATTTTGAGGAAAAATAGAAATGGGTAGAATTTTGGCTATTGATTACGGATTAAAAAGGATTGGTCTTGCTACCACTGATTTATTGCAAATTATGGCAAATCCTTTTGATGTTATAGAAAGTGCTTCTATAGACAAAAACGTTAGAAAAATTTTAGAAATTTCCCAAAAAAATGAAGTATCCGAAATTGTCATTGGACTACCACTAAACATGGATGGAAGCGAGGGAGAAATGGCAAAACTTGTTAGGAAATTTATAGATAAGTTTAGAGCTGCATCAAATATAAAAATAGAACCTGTTGACGAAAGATTGAGTAGTTGGCAAACTGATAAAATTTTAATTGAAAAAGCAAACATGTCAAGAGAGAAAAGAAAAAAAGTAAGAGATAAAATAGCAGCGGCAATAATTTTACAAACCTATTTAATTAGAAAATCAGAGCAAAAACCACAAACAAAATAACATCAAAAGAGGTAAAAAAATGTCAAAACAATATATTTACATAGTGCAAGCATTGCTGGAGCCATCAAAATGCAAAATAGGTAAAACCAACGACCTCAAACGTCGTCTGAAAGAATATAACAATATGA
>JAITSO010000044.1 GCA_031287735.1 Elusimicrobiota bacterium
TTGCACTGTATACAAAAGTTTTTAATACCGCATTTCTGTTGAATACGCAAGAACCTAAAAGTTACCAGCCTTTAATTGACCATCTCAATTCACTAAAACCCATTGACGGCTGGTTTACACAACATTACGGCGGCGATGGGAATCATAAAATTTCAAATAATGCAGGTGGCTTGAAAAAGCCGTGGCAAAAAAAGAATACCCGCAAGCTTGATGCAATCCGTGATGAAATAGATAAATTAAATCTTGATGAAATTACAAAAGCTGTTGCCATTACCAGTTTAATATTGGCATTGGATCAAGTGGATAGCACACTGGGACATTATGCTTCATATTTGAGTGAGTGGTCGCCGCGTTCATATAATGATATGAAATTACAAGTGCCTGATTTATGGATAAACAAGAAAGAAAATATTGTCACAAACCAAGATATTTTTGATGCAATAAAAAAACTACCTGATAATATTATTATTGCATATTTTGATCCGCCTTATGGCTCTAATAACGAAAAAATGCCACCTTCCCGTGTTCGTTATGCATCTTATTACCATATTTGGACAACAATATGTTTAAATGATCAACCTGAAGTTTTCGGTAAGGCAAAAAGGAGAACAGACACTTCTGATACAATAGCCGGCTCTGTTTTTGAAGAATTCAGAAAAGGAGAAACTGGAAAATATATTGCAATTGAAGCAATAGAAAAACTTATAAAAATAACGTCTGCAAACTATATTATATTATCTTACAGCTCTGGTGGAAGAGCTACAGCAAATGAATTAAGCGAAGTGCTTAATAGTTATGGAAAAATTATTAAAATTGAAAAAATAAATTATAAAAAAAATGTTATGTCAGCAATGAAATGGACAAAAGATTGGGTTAAAGAAATAGAGGAAGAAAATTTTGAATATTTATTTGTATTGGAAAAGAAATGAAAGTATTACTTCCTCTTTCCAAAGCTTAATCTTGACGGCAAAACCTGCATAAAACACCAGAGATAAAATCACAAACAACGCAAAAAATTTTATTAAATATAATAATTTTTCAAAAATTCACTATTGCTTTGAAAAAAGAGTATAATACGCACTCTATATGCAAAAATTTTATTTTATGTAAAAAACATATCAAAACATTTCAATTGCTTATATTATCTAAATTAGGAGCAAATAATGCAGGAAACCTTTGTATTTGTGCTTTCTTTAACAGCAATTTTTATTTTTGCAAAAATTTTTGGAGAAGTAGCTGTTAGGTGTGGGCAAAGCTCTGTTATCGGCGAACTTTTTGCAGGGATTATTATAGGTCCGAGTGTTTTAGGTATAGTCAATGGATTGCCAGTATTAACAGAAATTTCAGAGTTAGGTGCAATAATACTTCTTTTTGAAGTAGGACTTTCCACAAACATGAAAGAATTTTTTAAAGCCGGTGGGTGGGCAATTGCTGTTGCGATTGTCGGAGTAATACTTCCTTATTTTCTTGGATACTTTACTTTCTTGCATTTTGGATTTTCAAGTTCGCAGGCTATTTTCGCAGGTGCTGTACTTACAGCAACTTCTGTTGGAATTACAGCAAGAGTTTTTTCGGATTTGAACACGCTTGAAACTAAAGAAGCAAAAATAGTACTTGGAGCTGCTGTTATTGATGATGTTATAGGTCTTGCGATACTTGCTGTGGTTTCAAAACTTGCTGAAGGTTCGGGCGTTTCTTTTTCCACGGTTGCAAACGTTACGCTTACTGCAGTGGTGTTTTTGGTAACTGCCGTTGGACTTGGTCTTTTGATAACACCTTCCATTTTTAAATTCATTGACAAAACTAAGCAGCAACATCTTGCATTTATTGTTGGTATTTCTTTTTGTTTTACAATATCAGCTCTTTCTATAAAAGCAGGTCTTGCGCCTATTGTAGGTGCTTTTGCAGCAGGTCTTGTTCTTTCAAATCTGAAGCAAAGTAAAGAGATAAAAAATGACTTAAAGCCAATTTACGCATTTTTTGTTCCGGTGTTTTTTGTTTTGATGGGAACGAACGTAGAAATTGGAGTTTTTAACCCACTTATTGCTGAAAATAGACATATACTGCTTTTAGCAGGTGTTCTTTTTGCAGTTGCATTTATTGGGAAAGCTGCTGCTGGGTTCGTAGTTTTTCAAAAAGGCATAAATAAGCTTTTAGTAGGAATTTCTATGGTACCACGTGGCGAAGTTGGTTTAATATTTGCAAGCATCGGTCTTCAAAACAAGGTTTTTGTAAAAGAGGATTACAGTGCTTTGGTTGCAGTCATTATGCTTACTACTTTTGTGACTCCTATAATTTTAAAAATTTTGTTGTCGCAAAAGCAAAAAATATAGTAGATGTTTATGTTTTTTTACGAACTGCTAAAATGGTGCATAGTAAATTTTCAAAAAGGAGATTGAAAAATGGCAAAGTCTTACAATGTAGCTTTAATTCCAGGTGATGGAACCGGACCAGAAGTAGCTAACGAAGGTGTAAAAATTATTAATGCAGTTGCAAAAAAGAGTGGTTTTGTAGTTAATTTTGAAAAATACAATTTAGGCGGGGAAAGGTATTTGAAAACCGGGGAAGTGTTGCCGAACAGTGTTATTGAAGAATTCAAGAAATTTGATGCGATGTATCTTGGTGCTATTGGTCATCCTGATGTAAAACCGGGAATTCTTGAGAAAGGAATTCTTTTAAAACTTCGTTTTGAATTAGATCAATATATAAATCTACGTCCTGTAAAGTTATATTCCAACATTGAAACTCCTTTGAAAGACAAAAAACCTCAAGATATAGACATGGTAATAGTACGCGAAAATACTGAGGGTATTTATATAGGAGCAGGTGGTTTTTTAAGGAAAGGAACGCTTCAGGAAGTTGCCACGCAAGAATCAATAAATACAAGATTTGGTGTTGAACGTTGCGTGCGGTATGCTTTTGAGCTTACAAAAAAGAGAAACAAAGCCAACAAACTGTCGCTTTGTGCAAAAACAAATGTTTTGACATTTGCATCAGATTTGTGGAAAAGAACTTTTGATATTGTCGGTGAAGAATATAAAACTATTACAAAAGATTATTGTCATGTAGATGCTACGTGCATGTGGCTTGTGAAAAACCCAGAAAGTTTCGATGTTATAGTAACGGACAATCTTTTTGGCGATATTATCACAGATTTGGCAGCTATGATACAAGGCGGAATGGGAGTTGCAGCAGGTGGAAATATAAATCCCAAAGGTGTGTCTATGTTTGAGCCGATGGGAGGTTCTGCTCCAAAATATACAGGACAAAACATAATAAACCCGATAGCTGCAATAAATGCTGGTGCTATGATGCTTGAAGTTTTAGGTGAAGAAAAAGCAGCAAAAGATATTGAAAACGCTTTAATAAGAGCTTTAGAAAGCGGTAAAATAAAGAGTATGTCTGCTGGCAAAATGGGTCTTTCTACCACGCAAACTGGAGATTTAGTTGCCTCGTATTTATAGAGACGTGCGGAAGCTTTACTTGACTGTTCTCCATTAAAACAAGCATTTTAAGCTATCGTTTTGATATAGGAAATTAAATGCGAAGGAGGTAATAAATGGCTTTAGTTGTAATGAAATTTGGCGGTTCGTCTGTATCGGATGCAGATAAAATGAAATTTGTGGCTGGCAAAATCATTGCAAAAAAAAATGATGGTAATAAAATTGTGACTGTAGTTTCAGCACCTGGCGATACTACAGACGACTTGCTTGAAATGTCAGGTAAAATCAGTTTGGATCCACCCGAAAGAGAGATGGATATGCTGCTTGCCACAGGAGAAATGGTTTCTATTTCTTTGCTTGCAATGGCTGTAAATGCTCAAGGCGAAAAAGCAATTTCTTTAACCGGTCCTCAAGCTGGCATCACATCTGACTTATACCACACAAAAGCAAAAATAAAAAACATCAATCCTAAAAAAATAAAAAGTCTGCTTGCAAAAAATAATATAGTCATCGTTGCAGGTTTTCAAGCTTTAAACGCAAAAGGTGATTTTTCTACTTTGGGAAGAGGTGGATCAGACTTAACAGCAGTTGCACTTTCGGCTGCTTTAAATGCAGATCTTTGTGAAATTTATTCTGACGTTGAGGGAGTCTTTACTACAGATCCGAGAGTTGTAAAAGATGCCAGAAAACTCGATTTTATTTCTTATGATGAAATGCTTGAAATGGCAGGATCAGGAGCACAAGTTTTACAAGCAAGGAGTGTTGAGGTCGCAAAAAAATTTGGCGTTGAAATACATTCTAGATGTACTTTTAGCGATAAAGATGGAACAATAATAACAAGTGAAGAAAAAATCGGAGGCAAGAAAGTGGAAGAACTTCTAATTTCAGGAGTAACTTTTGACAAAAATCAAGTAAAGTTTACAATAATAGATATTCCTGACATGCCGGGAATAGCCGCTAAAATTTTTGGGAGGCTTGCTAAAATCGGCGTTAACGTGGATATGATTATCCAATCTGCCGCGGTCAACAAAAAAAACGATATTTCTTTTACAACAACAAAACAAGATATGAAAAAGACTCAAATAGAACTTGACAAACTAGCTATTGAACTTAAAGCTGAAAGTGTTATTTGTGATGATCAAGTCGCTAAAGTTTCTATAGTTGGAATAGGGATGAGAAGCAATGCCGGAGTTGCAGGCCGAATGTTTGAATTGCTTCACAAAAAAGGAATAAATATAGAGATGATTTCAACAAGTGAAATTAAAATTTCTTGTATTGTTGATATTATTGATATGGAAAAAGCAGTAAATGAGCTTCACAAAGGTTTTGGACTTTCAAAGCAAAAAGAACAAATCTAATAACAGAAAGGAATATAAATGAAAAGCAACAACGGTTTTTTATTGGGAGAATTTCTGATAGTTTTGATAATACTTATTGTGCTAAGCATAGTAGCAGTGCCAGTTTATAAAAGCCATATTAAACAAATGAAGCTTTTGCAAACAGAACAAAAAATTGTTGATACCCCAAAGCTTGAGCAAGAGAACTACTTACCAGCAAACGCAGACGATGATAGCGACAAACCTAAAAATGTTTACGAAACGTCTGAAACTGCTAATAAATTAGAGTAAAAAATTTAACAAGGCAGTGTTATAATAAAAAATGAATAACCAAAATAAAGACTTATTGTCTGCAAGAAAAACTATAAAAACTGAAATAGAATGTCTCAAAGCACTTGAAAGAACTTTAGATTCTAGCATTACGAAAGTTCTTGACCTAATGCAAAACACTAAAGGTCGTATTGTTTTTACAGGAATCGGAAAATCAGGTGCAATAGCAAAAAAAATAGTTTCTTCTTTATCATCAACAGGCACTCCGTCTTTTTTTATTCATCCTGCAGAAGCTGCTCATGGTGATTTGGGAATGCTTACTAAAGACGATGTAATTTTTGCGATTTCCAATAGTGGTGAGTCAAAAGAACTGATAGATATTCTAAATTACTCTAAAAGATTTGGTATTTCTTTAGTAGGAATAACTAAAAATGAAGAAAGTTCTTTAGGTAAAGTTTGCGATGTGGTTTTAAAAATCCCTGATACTACAGAAGCTTGTCCTTTAGGATTAGCGCCTACTTCTTCAACGACCGCAACACTTGTTATAGGCGATATTTTAACTGTGGCTTTGATGGAAAGAAAAAGTTTTAGTAAAACAGATTTTAATCAAAGACATCCTGGTGGAAAGTTAGGGTCCGTACTGTTTAAAGTTTCGGATTTAATGCATTGTGATGATGCAATGCCTCTTTTGAAAGAAAGAGCTTCAATCCAGACTGTTATTTTAGAAATGACTTCAAAAAGATTGGGATGCGTTGGTCTTACTAGTGATGATGGAAAATTAAGTGGTATTTTTACCGATGGTGATCTAAGAAGACATCTGTCTGCAAGCATTTTAACTGAAGAAGTTAAAAACCTGATGACTAAAAACCCTAAAACAACACACCCATCTGTAACGGCTGCAGAAGCCTTAAAAATAATGAGTGAAAATGAAATCACAAGTTTATTTGCGATAGAAAACGGGATTCCAGTTGGTATTATTCATATTCACGATTGTTTGAAAAATAAAGTCGGGTAAAATATAAATTGCAGTGTTTTACTAAAATTTTATGTTTGCACCTCTACACACAGATTATATTAAAAATATATCTACAATACAGTCTACGTATTTATGGATGCGGAAGTGGAATACACCAATTTCTAAAACAACCTCAATCTAAAGTTAAGGAAAATACCCTTTTTGCAAAAATTATTTGTATATTTTAGGAGCTTGTATAAATGATTCCAAAATTCGATAAACTAAACTTCGAAAAACTTTTTTCAAATCCGGATTTTAAAGAGGACAGCGTTCGTGAAGTAATTATTTTGCCATTGCTTGAAAGTTTAGGGTATAAGCAAAAAGACATAATTCGCAGCAAAAGTTTTAAATTAAAAGCAGGGAGTACTAGAAAAGAAATAGTTTTAATACCGGATTATTTATTACAAATAGATGGTAAATACGCTTGTGTTTTAGATGCGAAAGCGCCGGGTAAAGATATTTTAAGAGGTGTTGCTGTAGAGCAGGTTTATAGCTATGCGTCACATCTTGAAATAAGAAGTGTGTATTTTGCTTTATGCAATGGAAGAGAGTTTTCGCTTTTTAAAACTTCCCAACCCGAAAAGCCTATTTTATTTTTTTCTATAGAAAATATAAATGACAATTTAGATAAATTAAAATTTTACATTTCGACTGATAGTTTTCAAAGTGGGAAAGATTTTATTTATGAGCCGTCTAAAAAAAATGAAGTAAAATTTGATTATTTAAATAGACCGCTACTAGAAGAGATTGAAGTTAAAAAAAAAGCAGCTAGTAGACACTTTGGCGTTCATGGGTATTTTACGAGGCAGTCTTGGAATGTAGTAGCAGAATACATAAAAAATTTCAGTCAAAAAGGTGATTTAGTATTAGATCCTTTTGGTGGTTCGGGTGTGACAGCTGTAGAAGCATTGATGAATGAGCGCAAAGCGATAAATGTAGATTTAAACCCGATGGCGGTATTTTTAGTTAAATCTTTGACGGTGCCGGTCAAATTATCTGAGTTGTCCGTTGCATTTGAAGAAGTAAAAGAAGAATACTTAAAGAAAGAGCCAAAAACAAAAGAAGAAATAAAAAAAGCATTAAAAAGATATCCTTTGCCAAAAAAACTTGCACTGCCCAAGGGTTCGGATGTTGGTACGGTAGATAAATTATTTACAGATGAGCAAACGGCAAAACTCGCATTATTGAAATCAATAATGTTAAAACAAAAAAAAGAAAATATAAGGAATTCTTTATTACTTATGTTTTCTGGGCTTGTTAGGAAAGAAAATTTAACTTATGATGGTGATGCTGCAGCATTCAAATATTTTCGTTACAGGATAGCTCCCAACCCTGTAGTTGTGGATATGCTACATGCTTTTAATTTAAGGTATGAAAAAATTTACCAGGCCAAAAAAGAAATAGAATATTTCATCAATGAGCAGACGATAAAAAACATTCAAATAATAAAAGGAACAGCAACAGATTTATCCTTTATAAAAAACGA
>JAITSO010000006.1 GCA_031287735.1 Elusimicrobiota bacterium
AAAAGTGGTAGTTAAAAGCAACTATCGTTTTTTGAAAGAAAGATTCTTATAAATATGAGTCAGCTATTCCCGTTTTTTTAAAAAGACAGCCGTGCCGCGATACTTTGGCTTTAATTCAGCACTTTTTAAAGATTGGTATAGACGCAATTCTTTGTCTTTAATTCCCCCTTTTTTAAAGGGGGTGTGCTTGGAAAGCACGGGGGTTTTCAAACGTCAGGATTTGCTTTTAGGTAGGTGTCTAATGAGTATACTTTATATTTTAGGTTTTAAAACCCCCGGCCAGCTGGCGCTTGCCACCCCCTTTAAACAAGGTGGAACTTCCGGCAAGCTGCGTACCGCACGAACCGGTAAGCTGATCCACCTTAGATTGCTCTTGGGAAAATGTGGGATATAAGGAACGTTCTTTGTTTTTTAGTCGGAATTAGCAGATAAACTTGACAAAAAATTTTCATTGTTGTAGGGTCGCAGCGTAAGCTTGTTGGAAGCGTTTAGAGTGTGCAGAAAAGGTTTTATAAGTAGGTCGAAAATGAGGGTAAAGATATGAGAAATGCAAAAGTTTTATCTAACCATAGATTTTTTGAGTGCTTATTGTTTCAAAAGAAGTTTTTAGTGTTTTTGGTTTTCTTCTGCATGTCTGTTAATGGTTTTGTTCCTGGTGTAGCAGTTAGTGCAAAAAGTAGTTTTGTTTTACACTCCGCAGTTGCCGCTTACGAAGCAGTATCTAGTTTGTTTAAAACTTCTTGCAGAAATCCTTTGAATGCAATTACCGGTAAAGTTTTACAAAAAGTAATGAAAAGTCTTTTTGCGTGTAGCAGTGATGGCGATGTTGCGGCTGGTGATACGAGAGATGTTGAAGGAGAGGGTCAAAACGAGGCACATGGCAGTTCTGGTTCTGCTTGTGGTGCTATAACTCATGAAAATCCGTTAAGAGAATATGTCGAAGTTTTAAGAGAGTGTGTAGGTCAGCTTGGGTTTCACGCTTTTTTCGTCAAGCTATTTATTTTGTATGGAAATATGCGAATAGGCGAAGCGGCGAGTAATTTTAAGGAAAGTTGTAGTGTTTTGGCTATTAGTGGTGTTTTGTTGTTCATAGTTTCCATAGTACGCAGGAAGGTTATGGCGTCTATGGTTTTTATTTTCAAGGAAATGAAAGAAATAAAAGGAAAGACCCGGTTTAATATTGATTCAATCAATAATGCCGGGTTTTTTCTTTTGCTTTTTGCAAGAAACATTGACTGTTGGTTTGAAAAAACGATGTTATAACATACAAAAAGGAGAACTATCATGAACATTTTAAAAAAGTTTTTGAGAGATGTAGTAGTTAGAGATTATTTTAAGGAAAGTTGGGTGGTGTTTGGTGTAAAAACTATTGCTTTGACGGTTTCGGTGTGTCTCATTCTTAATATCGCAAATCTTCCTGCATTTTCAGCTCCTACGACTGCTGAAGAAATAGAAAAGCAAAAACAAGAGGAGAAAAACGGATCAGAAGTAGCGTATCAGTATAATCAGGCTTATAACAGCATAGAATATATGCTTAACCTTGATAGCAATGTCAAACTGGATGCAGTTGGAACGATTTTTGCTAAGCGTTTAGATGGCACTTATGAAGCAATAGGTCATTGGGAATCAGACGAAAATAAGGCGTATATTAAATCTGAAAATGGTGAGCTTATTTACAATGAGGCATATACAAAAGCTGTAAAAAAACAAAAAGTGGAAAGCGGAGAGTTGCCGCCTGAAGTGTTGGATGAGGAAGTAGAAGTTGAAGTTCCAGAAGAAGAGATTGAAAATATTGTTGATAATTCTATTGAAATTGGCGAAACCAGTGCTATTACTCAAGAAAATGATAGAGCAGAAATTATGGTTGAAATAGCAAATGAAAATATAGACGAAGCTGTTTTAGGGTATGCAGCTGCTGATTTATCTTTTGATGCTAATGCACCTCCAAGCACAGAAATTACAGATGAAGATATTGCTAAAGCTAGCCAACCTGAAACACCATTTCCAGTTCCAGGTAGCAAGGTAGTAAATACATATTCTTTCTTGGGCGTTAATATTTTCACTAAAGTTCGTTCTTATGCCACTTTGACGGAAATAGAAAAAGAAACTTACGACAGTAAAATAGAAGAACTTTACGAACATATCCAAACAAGAGCGAAACAAATTGCAGATGAAGCTGATGTAGATTACAGAAAACAACTGGAAGACTATAAATCTGCACTTTCTGACCAAACAAGGGAAAATCAAGCATTAGAGTTTTTAGCTAAAGAGACAGGACTAGCTAAATCTCAAGTTTATGCTGAAATTGCAGGTCTTGATGAAGAACAAAAAAATGCCATTTTAAGTGTTGCGTATACTTTATATATTTCAGGACGTTCCATAATCAATTGTGCTGCCGATGCTTTAAGCTTTATTCTGTTTGAAACGCAAAAAGGATTGCTTGCTTTTCAAGCTATGATTTCAGACGCAATACTTGGTCTTTTTGCATATAACAATGTAGATATTTTAGAAGGAAAATCCACACAATTAAAAATCAGCATGGGAGCGTTAAACAGTATTTTGGCTCTTAATGGTCAAGATTATGGAGGGTTTAATACAAGCATTGCAGAACTTATGGAATGTTTGGAAATAGGCGAGAGTTCTATAGTTTGGGTGAGTTTTGGAGGAACAGA
>JAITSO010000038.1 GCA_031287735.1 Elusimicrobiota bacterium
AATGCGGTATTAAAAACTTTTGTATACAGTGCAATGTCATTAGCATAAACTTTATAGCCGGTTTTTGCATAAGCTTGACTAACTCGTGTAGAACCGGAAAATCCATCAAAAACGGTAATATTTTCCAAATCACCGACAACCTGTTTTGAAAGCTTAAGTATATAAGGCAATAATTTAAGTTTAGAACCGGTGTATTTTATTGCCTGTGTTTCAGGAATATCAATAACCATATCATCAAACAATGAATTACTCATGATTATCGCCTGTCATATTAGTTTTCTGTTATTCAATATCTTCCGTTAAACTTTTCAGCGACTTATGGTTTTTTGAAGACAAAAAATATTATTGAATTTTTATCGATTGCAACTGCAACAAACCACCAGTAGTGACTATTTTTGCTAAATTTCCAATTGTTCTTCAATAAATTCTTGGGCAGATATTGCGGCTTGTGCTCCGTCAGAACAGGCGGTAATTACTTGTCTTAATTGTTTTTTTCGTATATCGCCAGCGGCAAAAACACCGTCAATAGAAGTTCTCATATTTTCATCAGTTATGATGCAGCCTTTATCATTGAGATTCAGTTCTAAAAAGGCTGAAGTGTTGGCAGTCATACCTATAAAAACAAATACTCCGTCAGCACTTAAAGTTTTGATCTCTCCAGTTTTAACATTTTCTATTGCGACTTTTTCTATCTTTTCACTACCAGTTATTTCTTTAACTATAGCATCATAAATAACCGATATGTTTGAATGAGATGTCAATCTTTCCTGCAAAATTTTTGCAGCTCGAAATTTATCTCTTCTATGAATTATAGTTGTTTCTTTTGCGAATTTAGATAAATACATCGCTTCTTGTAAAGCGGAATCACCGCCGCCTACTACTAAAACTTTTTTGTCTCTATAAAAAGGAGCGTCGCAAGTCGCACAAAAAGAAACGCCATTACCGATAAAGCTTTCTTCGCCTGGACAATTTAATTTCTTCATATCAGTTCCTGCGGCAATTATTATAGTTTTCGTTTCAAAAGAAGAAGTCGCACAAAAAACTTTTTTTATATTTCCATTTTCAAAGCTCTTTACTTCGTCATATATAATTTCTGTGCCAAAAGTTCTGGCTTGTTCCTCAAATTTTAACGCAAGTTCAAAGCCATTGATGCCTTTGCTAAAACCTGGGTAATTTTCAAGTAAATCTGTAATGGCCATTTGTCCGCCGCAACCACGTTTTTCTATAAGCAAAGTTTTTAAGCACGACCTTGCTGAATATATTGCAGCACAAAGCCCGGCAGGACCTGCTCCAATAATTATAACGTCATACATAGTTTTCATAGTTTTAGCTTTTTTTGTTTGTTTACTTACATATCTGCTTGTGTTTGAATAATAGTTTTTTGGTAAATTTTTTGGATAACAAGAGATCCGTTGGCTGCGAAAAGTTCAAAACCGTAGAAATGTAGATTGTATTTTTTCGAAAACTCAAGCATCTTCTCATGTATAAAACGCTCTAATAGAGTTTTTACATTATCCTCAATATGAGCATTTGTGGCCAATACCAAAATTTTGCTTTTAATTCCAACATAACGCAAATTTAAAGAAGATAGAATTGTACCGAAAAAAGGATTTGTTTTTGGAGTAGAATTTATATTTGAAACTATAAGCCTACCAACAAATTCTTCATCGGAAATGTCTTTTTTACTGTTGATGGCTTTTGCGGCATTTTGCAAAGTTTCCATTTCATACAAATTTCTAGATATGTAATCATCACGCGAAATTCTCATATACAGATAATTTTTTATATCGGATAAGTTTTGTATTATTTTGAAAACAAGATATCTGTTCGGATCATATATATTTGCGATCATGTACTTAATATTTGAATCACTGCTAAGAACTACTCTAGTTATCGCAAAAGCTGCTGCTTGAATGTTTTTCATAACATCTTTGGCAGAACTTTGATCGCTGGAAGTTAAATTTTCAAGCTCCATGTCAAGATACAATGTTCTACCTATTATTGAAGCTTTAACATTCTTGCCGGTTTCTTTTTTTACTAGCGTTTCTAATGACTGAGTTATAGATTCTTTAGGGTAAGAAACTCCACAAGAAGATAGTGATAAAAACGCAACTGAAAATGCAAGGAAAAACCTAAATTTTATTTTAATTGTTGCTTGTAGTTTTGTTCTTATTCTCATAGTTTTTGTAGTTAATTTAAAAAAACACCATTTTTTATTATGTTTGCAGTTCTAAATTTTATCTATATTTTTGCTTTCTATTGTTTCTTTGTCACTGTCTTGCAACTGTGCTTTCTTTTTACCTACAGAATCCATCACGTCTTCTAAATCATCAAAATCAAGTTCTTTATCTTTTAGTAGCCTATTTACCAATGCTTCAACTGCATCCCAATTGTTTTTCAAGAATTTTTCAACATGATCTTTACAGAAATTTAAAATAGACATTGTTTCGTTGTTTAACTTTTCTTTAAGTGCTTGCGACATAGCTTCTTTCGGCATTGACGAATAATCGCCAACATAACCACTTTCGCCCATCCCGACTTTCCAAACCATAGCATTAGCTATATTCATTGCTCTAGTAAAATCTGCCGCAACACCGATTGTCGTAGTATTGTATTTAATTTTTTCTGCACAATACCCGGCAAGCGAAACCATAATATCTGCAATCAATTTGCTTTTTTCTTGGCTGTGCAATTCTTCGCGAGGCATGTGAGCTACAAGTCCTAAAGAACCTTGGTGGGATTTAATGGTAACTTTGAAAACATCATCGGTAGGATGAAGCATATAAAGTGAAACGGCATGTCCGGCTTCATGGTAGGCGGTCATTTCGAGTTCTTTTGGCGTCATTTCAAGGTGAGTTTCCATACCCAAATCAACTCTATCCATAGCCTCCATAATGTCTTTCATGTCCACTATATCTTTTTTCTTTCTAGTCGCTATTAAAGCTGCTTCTTTTACTATGTTTTCAATATCAGCGGGTGATTTATAAACAGCTTTTTTAGCAAGACGGTCTATTTTTAAATCTGGCGATACTTTTATTTTCTTCAAATAAAACTCAAACAATTTTTCCCTTTCTTTTAAATTTGGAAGCGTAATTGAAATTTTCCTATCAAATCTTCCTGGTCTTAAAAGTGCTTTATCTAAAACATTTTCATCCGCATTTGTTGCAGCAATAACTATAACATTGCTTGCATTGCTTTCAAGACCATCCATTTCTACAAGAAGCTGATTTTGAGTGCTATTAGTCTCTTCATTTCCGCCAAAAGCATTAAATTTTCTACCTCTTCCAATAACTTCAATTTCGTCTATAAAAATCATGCAAGCACCTTCAGCATAAGCTTGATCTCTAGCTTGTTTAAAAAGACTTCTTATTCTGCTGGCACCAACTCCAACAAACATTTCAACAAATTCGCTTCCCGCCATAGATAAAAACGGTATTCCGCACTCTGTAGCCATAGCTTTTGCAAGCAAAGTTTTTCCGCAACCTGGTGGACCCATCAAAATAAGACCTTTTATTATTTTTCCACCAATTTTTTGCACTTGTTTTCTGTCCTTAATCAGATGTACAACTTCCATTGCTTCTTTTTTTGCATTTTCAAGACCAATGACTTCCTTAAAACTTATGCGTATTCTATCTGACTTAACTTTTTTTTTGGAAGCATTTCCAAAACTATTTCTTGTAAAAAAAGTCATGTACATAAAAACAAAAGCTGCTGCACTCACCAAAGCTAACAAAAGCTGAACCGGAATTGTAGCAAGCGTCATAATTCTGTAAAAAGACTCCAGTTGGCTTAGTCCCCAAATTGAAAGAAGCACTAAAACAACAACTATAACTGTAATTATTACCCAAATTTTGTTGTTCTTCAGAAACATTTTAAACTTACGCATTCAAACCCTCCATTCGTTTTTTGCAACACATAATTTTTAAAGCAAGAATTTCAAAGTTCCAATACCCACACAAACAACAATGTGGCAAAGTGTAGCAAAAAAATAATACAATGTGTAACGCCGTAATGCTCTATATTTGGAAATTTCACAGGCATTTTAAGCTGTTTTTTTTGTTGCTCAAACAGAAAATTCAAAGTTTTGCGTTTTTAGCCAGTAAGCGGTGACAGGTACGTTTATCCACCATAAAAATTCTGGAAAAAATCTATTTGTATGTGTTTACATAGTAAACATATATGTATTGCTTGACTTTTGGAAATTAGAATGATATTATTTTGTCACGTTGTTTTCGAAAATATGAATTTTTAGATGATAAAATTTAAAATATGAGTTTTTGAAATGTTTAAAAGAGTAGCTTTTGCATCATTTGACGGAATTGTAGTTGATAGCCATTTTGGAATGGCAGATATGTTTTATATTTATGATGTAATAGAAAATCAAAGCGTTTTATTCGAAAAAAGAAGATTTGCAAGAAATGACAGCCGCTGTCACAATGATGAAAATTTTGAAAAAGCATATCAACTTTTAAGAGATTGTGATGCAGTGTTTGTAGAAAAAATTGGGCAAAGTGCAGCGAATTTTTTGATAAAAAAAAATTTAAGGGTTTTTGAAATAAACGCTCAAATACAAGAAATTTTAACTTCAATAATTGAAGATAACAATAGCTGTGTTGTTAAGTAATAAACTTTAGTATTTTTGCTGAATTGATACAGAACCGGCTTTTATAAATTTAATTCTAAAAAGATATAAAAAAAATGAAAAAACAGAAAAAAATCAGTACGCAGCTTATCCACGGTGGGATTAGCGAAGATAAAAACACCGGAGCGGTAAGTGTCCCAATTTATCAAGCGGCAACTTTCAGACAAACTGAACTTGGGAAAAATAAGGGTTACGAATACGGACGAGCCGGCAACCCTACAAGAGAAGCATTGGAAGCTTTAATTGCACAATTAGAAGAAGGAGAGTCCGGATTCGCTTTTGCATCAGGTCTTGCTGCTATAACTACTGTGATGTTCCTTTTTAAAAGTGGTGATAAAATTTTAATTTCGCAGAATGTATACGGCGGAACTTTTAGAATTTTGAATAATATATTTGCTAATTTCAATCTTTTTTATGAAATTGTAGATGCTTCAAATATAGAAACATTAGAAACGGTTTTTAAAAAAGATAAATCAATTGCCGGTATTATTGTTGAAACTCCGGCAAATCCTTTATTAAACATTTCAGATATAGAAGCTGTGTCGCAAATTGCAAAAAAATATAAAGTGCTTACAATAGTGGACAATACTTTTATGACGCCGTATTTGCAAAAACCTTTGACTTTAGGAGCTGACATTGTTGTGCATAGCGGAACAAAATATCTTGGCGGACACAGTGACGTAATTTGTGGGCTTGCTGTTACAAAAAGCAAAGTTTTATCTGAAAAATTAAAGTTTTATCAAAATGCAGCCGGTTCAGTTTTAGAACCTTTTGATTCGTGGCTTTTAATGCGAGGCATCAAAACTTTAGGCGTAAGAATGGACAGACATTTGGAAAATGCGGAGTATATAGCTAAAGTTTTAAGAAACCATAGTGCAGTTTCAAAAATTTTTTACCCTGGTTTTAGCGATTTTAAAAATTATGAAATACATAAAAAACAGGCGCGAGGTGCAGGAGCGATAATTTCTTTTGAACTTAAACCTAAATACAGAATAAATGACTTTTTTAGAAATTTAGAGACAATAATTTTTGCAGAAAGTTTGGGCGGTGTGGAAAGCCTTATCTCTCATCCGTCAAGTATGACTCATGCAAGCATCCCTGAAAATATCAGAGAAAAAATAGGGATTAACAAAAACATAATAAGGTTTTCTGTAGGAATAGAAGACAAAAACGATTTAGAATATGACTTAAATCAAGCTATAGAAAAGAGTAAAAAGAGGTAAAATGAAATATATAAACGATATAAGAGAACTAATCGGGAATACTCCTTTGATAAAATTAAACAACATGAATTTCCCTAAAGAAACGCGCGTATTTGCAAAATTAGAGCTTTTAAATCCAGGCGGAAGCGTAAAAGATCGAATGGGAATGGCAGTTATTTCAGCAGCTGAAAAAGACGGATTGTTAAAACCGTCAAGTATCATTGTTGAAACAACTGCCGGAAATGCAGGAATAGGAATAGCATTAGCAGCTATTAAAAAAGGCTATAAAATAATTTTTACAGTACCCACAAAATTTTCAATAGAAAAACAAAAAATTATGAAAGCACTTGGTGCTGAAATCATAAATACTCCATTCGAGGATGGAATGCAGGGAGCGTTTAAAAAATCGGAAGAAATTTTAAAGTCTTACAAAAATGCAGTTTGTCTTGACCAATTTAAAAATCCTGCAAACCCAAAAGTGCATTTTGATACAACCGGGAAAGAAATTTACAATGATTTAGACGGAGAACTAGACTATTTCATCGCAGGTGCAGGAAGCGGAGGAACAATCAGCGGGGTTTTAAAGTACCTGAAAAGCAAAAACAAAAATATTAAAGGAGTTTTAGCGGACCCAATAGGTTCTACAATGGGCGGTGGAGAAGCGGGAAGTTATAAAGTAGAAGGAATAGGAAATACTTTTATGCCTGAAACTTTTGACAGAAGTTTAATCGACGAAGTTATAAAAATTTCAGACGAACAAGCCCTAAAAGAAGTAAAAGAACTCGCTTTAAATGAAGGAATTTTGGCAGGCATTTCATCAGGAGCAGCATTGACGGCAGTTAGAATAATTGCACAAAGAGTAAAAAAAGGAACATTAGCGACAGTTTTTCCTGATAGAGGCGAAAGATATTTAAGCAAAGATATTTACGATTAAACGGAGACAAAATGGCATTAGGCAAAGAAATAAAAAAAGATGATTTTAAAGTAAGCCGTTTGCATCCGTGTTTTAGTGCAAAAGCACATAATAAATATGGGAGACTTCATCTGCCTGTAAGTCCTTCATGCAATATACAATGCAGGTTTTGTGTTCGTTCTTTTAACAAAACAGAGGAAAGACCAGGAGTAGCAGCGGGGATTTTAAAAATTAGCGAAACTTTAGACATTGTCAAAAAAGCTTTAAATTTATGCCCGGAAATTACAGTTGTAGGTATTGCAGGACCTGGCGATTCGCTTGCTACAGATGATGCTATAGAGGTTTTTGAGTTGATAGATAAAAATTTTCCTAAACTCATAAAATGTTTAAGCACAAACGGTTTGCTTTTAGTGCAAAAAGCTAAAAGACTTTACGAAGCTGGCGTTAAGACTATCACGGTTACAGTAAATGCTGTAAACGCAAAAATTCTAGATAAAATAATTTCATATATTATTTGGAATGGAACAAAAATTTCAGGTGTAGAAGCGTCAGAAATTTTAATTAAAAACCAAATTGAAGGGATAAAAAAAATAAAAAATTTGGGAGCGGCTGTAAAAGTAAACACTGTCTTAATTCCAAATGTTAATGATACTCATATTTCAGAAATTGCAAAAGCGGTAAAAGATGCCGGTGCGGATAAATACAATATCATTCCTCTAATCGCACAAGGCGAATTTAAAAACGCAAAGGTCCCAAGCTGTGACCTTTTAAGCGATGCCAGAAAAGCAGCACAACAGTTTATAGAAGTTTTTTACCATTGCAAACATTGTAGAGCCGACGCTTGCGGAATTCCGGGTAAAGATGATTTATCATCAAAACTTTATGACAAGCAGATGGAGACATTTTCGCATGGATAAATAGGAGGTTTAAATGGAAAGTTTTATAGAAATAAAGAATGTATCTAAGGTATTTCATTCAAGAAACAAAGATTTTGAAGTTCTTAAAAATATAAATTTAGAAGTTGAAAAAGGTGATATTTATGGAATAGTTGGTTTTTCAGGAGCCGGAAAATCAACTTTAATACGCTGCATAAATCGTCTTGAAAATGTAACGAAAGGTTTTATACGCATAGGAGACCATATAATTGACAATTTGTCGAAAAGACAGATGAATTTATATAGGCAAAAGATAGGTATTATTTTTCAGCATTTTAACCTTTTAGATTCAAGAACAGTTTTTGGAAACGTAGCTTTTCCACTTGAAATAGCTAAAACTGGCAAGGACGAGATAAAGAAAAAAGTTGAAAAAATTTTAGAACTTGTAGATATGCTAGACAAAAAGAATTTTTACCCCGGTCAACTTTCTGGTGGTCAAAAACAACGAGTTGGAATTGCACGAGCTTTAATAAAAGACCCTGATATTCTCTTATGTGATGAGGCAACCTCTGCTCTTGATCCAGCAACTTCGCTTTCAATTTTAGACCTTTTAAAGAGCATAAACGAAAGATTAGGACTTACTATTTTTTTTATAACCCACTCATTAGACGTCATCAAATACACTTGCAACAATATGGCGGTTCTTGAAAATGGCGTAATTGTTGAACAGGGAAAAGTAAAAGATGTTTTTTTAGATCCAAAAAGTGAAACTGCAAGACTTTTTATTAAAATACACAAAGATTTCCTAGCAACTAGCCGGGCTTGGGAAAACGGAGGTGGAATATGATAGATATTTTTTTGAAAGCTTTTAGCAAAGAAGTGTGGTCTATAATTTTTCCATCAATATGGGATACAGTTTACATGACAACAATATCACTTGTAATTACAAGTTTTTTTGGATTACTTTTTGGGATTGCTTTGCTTATCACAGATAAAGATGGGCTATTTCCAATACCTATTTTTAATAGAGTTTTTGGAAGCATTATCAATGCAGTTTTATCGCTTCCGGCAATGGTTGTTATAATACTTGCGCTTCCAATTTCAAAACTTATCGTCGGAATATCTTATGGTCCGAAAGCTTGCATCGTCGCCTTGACAGTGGTATGTATTCCGATATTTTCAAGACTTGTTGAAAACAGCATTTTGGAGGTTTCAAAAGGAAAAATAGAAGCGGTAAAAGCTATGGGAGCTTCAAATTGGGATATAATTTTTAAAGTAATGATTCCTGAATCTTTGCCAACATTGATAAGAAACTTTGTAGTTTTAACAATAACACTAATTTCTGTGACAGCAATTGCAGGGTCTTTTGGAGCAGGCGGGCTTGGAGATATTGCTGTACGTTATGGTTATCAAAGATTTCGTTCTGATATTTTGATTGCTTCTGTTCTTACTCTTTTGGTTTCAGTGGAGTTATTGCAGTTTGCAGGTGCATCACTATCAAGAAAAATTTTAAAAAAGAGGCACTTACTATGAAATTTGTTCAAGCAAAAACACAAGTAAACAAAATAAAAGGATTTATATTAGAAGCTCGAATGCATGTTCGAATGCGATGTCGATCTTTACAAGAAAAATCATTTGCATTTATGTTTGGTGTTATAAAAATTATGTTCAATAAAAATAAAGTAATATGGAGAAAATAAAATGAAAAAAATAACTCTACTAATATCGTTGTTTATAGTTTCAATAAGTTTTGCAGCAAATAAAAACGCAACATTGAAAATTGCAGCTGATGCTGTACCACATACGGAATTGCTTGAATTTGTAGCTCCAGATCTCAAAAAACAAGGTGTAGACCTCAAAATTTACACCAATACAGATTCCACACTATCCAACACTCAAACCGCAACCAATGAATTGGATGCAAATTTCTTTCAACATTATCCTTACCTTGAATCTCAAATAAGAGAAAGAAAATTAGATTTAGTAAATGCCGGAAATATTCACGTAGAACCTATCGGCGTTTATTCAGACAAGCACAAACGTATAGAAGACCTGCCTAAAAATGCGAAAATTGCCATTTTAAACGATACCACTAATGAATATAGAGTTTTGCGTATTTTGGAACAAAACGGTTTTGTAAAGCTAAAGAAAACTATAAGTCCTTTTACGGCAAGTATTCGCGACATTGAAACTTATTTAAAACCTGTACAAATAGTGGAACTTGATGCCGCTCTCATCATAAGAGTAAGAGATCAATTTGACGCTTACAGCACAAACACAAATAAAGTTTTAGAAGCTGGGATAGACATAAATTCAAGACTTTTTGCCGAAGGCGGAGACTCTCCTTATGCAAATATAGTTGTCGTTAACTCTAAACGAGTAAACGACCCAGCAATAATAACTTTAGTTGCCGCATTAAGAAGTGAAAAAACGAGAGATTACATCAGAAAAAAGTACAAGGGCGCGGTAATTCCTGCAAAATAAACAATGTCAAAAATAAAAATAGCTTTGGCAAGTTCAGACGGTGTAAACATAGATACACATTTTGGAAAATGCAGGAGGTTTAGTATTATAGAAATGGATACGATAACAAAAGAATTTACACAAGTAGAAATCAGGAAGTCAGAGCGAATGTGTGGGCCAAACGGTCATACGCAAGAAGCTTTAAACAGCATAAAAAAACTTTTATATGACTGTAGTTATGTGATTGTTGCAAGAATTGGAATATGGATAGTAGAAGAATTAAAACAGAGCGGGATAACAGCTATAGAATTTGTTGGCGAGGTTAAATCTGCTTTAAATAAAATCAAAATATAGCTTTAAAGTTTTAACTGTTGCAAAGAATCAAGAAGTTGGACGCAAAAATAACAATGCTAAAGAGGTAGGAGAACAAAATGTCAAAAAAAATTAAGCAAATCGCAATTTACGGAAAAGGAGGTATCGGCAAGTCTACGACGACTTCAAACATCAGTGCAGCTCTATCGACGTTAGGTTATAAAGTTATGCAGTTCGGCTGTGATCCAAAAAGTGACTCTACAAACACTTTGCGCGAAGGAAAATACATACCGACAGTTCTTGACACGTTAAGAGATAATCCGCATACAAAAGCACACGATGTGATTTTCAAAGGATTTAACGGAATTTTTTGCGTAGAAGCTGGAGGTCCGGCGCCGGGTGTGGGATGTGCCGGTAGAGGTATTACAACAGCAGTTCAGCTTTTTAAACAGCAAAATGTTTTTGAAGAGTTAGATTTGGACTATGTTATCTTTGACGTTTTAGGCGATGTGGTTTGTGGAGGGTTTGCAGTGCCGATAAGAGAAGGAATTGCAGAGCATGTTTTTACAGTTTCATCGTCAGATTTTATGGCGGTTTATGCGGCTAATAATTTGTTTAATGGAATAAAAAAATATTCAAATTCAGGAGGAGCTTTGCTTGGAGGCGTTATTGCAAACTCAATAAATAAGCCTTATGCAAAAGAGATTATTGACGATTTTGTTAAACAAACAAGGACGCAAGTGGTGGAATATGTTCCGCGTTCAGTAACAGTCACTCAAAGCGAATTGCAAGGCAAAACCACAATAGAAGCTTTTCCAAATTCAGAACAAGCTAAAGTGTATTTAAACCTTGCAAAAAAAATTGCAAGTCATCAAGAATCAAAAGTTCCAGAACCGCTAACAGTTACAGCTTTAAGAGAATGGGCATCAAAATGGGCAGATCACTTACTCGCTCTTGAAAGAATGGAATCAGTGTCAGGATCAGGAATTTAAGTAGCCAAAATGCAAGATGGACTTGCTAACCATGTCGCAAAGGCAAATAGCAATATTGCACTTAAAAACAAAATAACCAGGAGAATTAAAATGAATAAAAAAATCATTGCCGCTTTAGTAGCGGCACTATTAGTGGCAGGCGGTAACAGTAGTAGTTTATTGGCAGGCGGATTGGCGGATGATTTAGGTATAAAGATTTCTGGAAACGCAATATTTATTTTGCAAGGAACTCCTAAATTAAACGATGGGTCAGACAAAAAACATTCAGGTTCTTATACTTTCAATTTAAAATTCATAAAAGAGCTTGAAAATAATGCAAAAATTGTTTTTCATTTAGACGGTGGTGAAGGATCAGGACTTCCAGGACAAACTTATGCTTGGATAAATGGAGATGCAGATTCTTCTTATGACCCTGATAGCAAAGAAGATGGAAATGCGTATACAAAGGTTAGGGTTTACTATTTATACTATCAACAAGCATTTCTTGATGAAAAACTTACATTAAATTTTGGAAAGTTAAACCATGCTTCTTTTTTTGACAATAACGAATACGCCAATGATGAAGAAAGCCAATTTGTAACTGGAACTTTTGTTGTAAATCAAGGTTTATATACTCAGCTTGTCCATGGAAGACACTTAGGTTTTAGAGCAAAATATGATTTCAACGAAAAACTTGATTTTTCTTATGCTTATTTTTCGTCCGATGTGGATGATTTTGCAAGCAAAGGAACAAATATCGCCCAAATTACATTAAAACCTGCTGAAACCGGAAATTACAGATTTTGGTACGCCGGCGATAATACTAACTATGCTCATTTTGACAACGCTAATAAATCATCAGGCGGTTATGGCTTTGGATTAAGTTTTGATCAACAAATTAAAGGCAATTTTGGTCTTTTTGCGAGAGCCTCATATTTTGACCCTAACGTCTATGTACAAAATTTAGAATACAGCATAGGTGGTCAAATCAGCGGTGCTTCTTGGGATAGAGAGAGAGATAAACTTGCAATTGCTGTTGGAAAGGTAACTAATAGCGACAAAATAAAAGAGGGAAGCAAAGATAAGAACTATACCGACAATTCAAAAGGTTACAAAAACGGCACAGAAACGCAGGTGGAAATCTATTACAATATAGGATTTACAGACAACCTAACGCTTTCGCCAATTTTTCAATATTTTGCAAATCCTAAGGGCGGAAATGCAGCTATTGATGAAGATATTGTAGTTTACGGCATAAGAACACAATTTAATTTTTAATGCTCTGAACCTCACAAACCGGGGGGAAAGATTACTACCTCTTATCTTTCCCCTTGGTGTCTTTATCAAAAATTATCTCGTCAAAACAAAAACTTTCAGACTTTCATTAGATGTGTAGCACTTTATTTATTTTATAGGTTATTTTGTTAGCTCTCTTTTTTATGTAAAGTAAAAATTAACAAAATACTTAAGCCATCACTTTTAAATTACACCATTGCATTTATGGAAAAACAGTGGGGTTTTCGCTAAAAAGGTTGCACTTATGTGGTTTAAATTTGAAAATTTTTTTTACGATGATAAAAATCTGGTTTTTTCTTACTCTGTTTTGTTTGTTTTATTGGCTTCATTGCTGTTTGGACAAATTTTATTTTCAGGATTTACTTTTATTTTTGAAAAACAAGGCGACTGCATAGATCAACATTTAACGGCTTTGATTTACTTTGGTTCTTACCTGCGTTCAGCATTTTTTAATTTTTTATCAGGAAATTTCAATATTTCGCTTTATGACTTCAATATCGGTTACGGTGCAGACGTCATCGTGACTTTCCATTATTATGTTTTAGGTGATCCTTTCGCTTTGCTTTCATTTTTTGTTCCCCAAAAATACACTGTTCATCTTTATGATTTTTTAATTGTCTTAAAACTATATTTATCTGGGTTAGCGTTTGCGTTTTGTTGTTTTAAAACAAAAGTCCTTGAAAACAGCAATTCTTTTTCTATTTTGATTGGTTCTTTATGCTATGTTTTTTGTGGGTATTCTTTATTTCTTGTGCTAATACCTAATTTTTTAAACAGTTCAATATATTTTCCTTTAATTCTTGTAGGTGCAGATAAAATCTTTAAAGACGCAAACCCATGCTTTTTTATTTTTATGATTTTTGTTTCTTTAATTTCAAATTATTATTTGTTCTATATAATCAGTGCTATGCTTTTTGTTTTTTCAGCAATAAAAGTAGTTGTCGATTTTGATAAACAAAATTATAAACGCATCACCAGGCTGATATTATGCTATGCGATAGGTATTTTAGCTGCTTGCATTGTTTTTATACCGAATTTAATAGCTTTATTAGAATCGTCACGCTTTAAAACAAGTTATACATTAGATATGTTTTACGATATTGATTTATACAAACAAGCTCTTTTGCACTTTATAAAAATGCCTTATAAGTTTTTATCAAGGCAAGAATGTATGCAGACAACAGGTTTTTTCTTAATCACTTTGATTTCTGTAATAATTTTGTTTTTTCAAAAGAAAAAATATCTCAAATTTAAAATAACTTTTATTTTGCTTACAATTTTTGCACTATTTCCAGTTTTTGGATACGCATTGACAGGATTTGCTTATGTTACAAACAGATGGATGTTTGCTTATAATTTTATAGTGTGTTTGATTACAGTTTTTATGCTCCCGTTGATAACCCAAAAAAACAGTGGAAAACGATTGGTTTTAATTTTTACGATAGCCAATATTATTTTCAATTCCTATTGGATATTTAAAAGTGCGAAAGCTTCAAATAAATTTATTGCAATTTCAGACGTTGTTTATTTAACAGACAAAAACAGATTGCCGCAAATGAGAGCAGAAGCTGGTTTTTGGAGAACAGACATAAGCCACTTCAACAAAAGCATAAAAAATAAAAATTACTCATTGCTTGGGAAAACAAAAACAACGTCTTCGTACTTTAGCAGTTCTTTAAACCCAAATGTTTATGAATTTTTTAGAGAAATGGAAATTCCAAACGTTTCTGCCAATGTATATTACGACGGATTAGATTCCAGAGCTATGCTGTGCACATTGGCAAACGTAAAATATTTTGTTGTTGGTAGAGAGTGGAATTATTGCGTTCCTTATGGCTATAACCAGCAGAAAAATTATGAAATATACGAAAATAGGTTCGCTTTACCGTTTGGATATTCGTACAAATTTTATATTTCCAGAGAAGTTTATAATACTTTCAGTGCCATACAAAAGCAACAAATTTTAATGCAGTCTACAGTCTTGGATGAACCTCTGCCGTTGGGTTTTAAAACTTTGAAGAAGTTTAATTTTAGGGAAACTATTTATAAAGTTCCTATAGCTCAAAATGAACAACCCAAAAACCAGAGTACAAATTTAACTTTGTCGCTTAAAAACAAATCTATCGCGGTAGAAACATACATTAAACTTATTGATGTTCTTTATTTAGGCAAAACCGCGTTTGTGCTAAAATTAGACGATACTTCAGACAGCAAATTTGTTTTATACGATTCGTATTATACAGGCAATACAAAAAGCATAAACTATATGCTTAATACAAAATGCATAAAAGACGATGTTGTTAAGCTAAACTTCTTTCAAAAATCGCAGGTAAGTGGTCGTTTGTTTTTAAAAGGAATCGAAATAAATTCTTTACCTTTAGGTCAATACTATGAAGAAGAAATCAATCTTTTGAAAAAAGAACATCTTAAAAACGTGAAAGAACTTACCAATAAAGTAAAAGGAGAAATAAAATTATCAGAAAACAAAATTGTCTTGTTTACAATTCCTTACAGCAAAGGTTGGAGTGTTTTTGTAAATGGGAAAAAAGAGAAATTATTAAGAGCAAACACAATGTTTAGTGCAATTGCGTTAAAAGCAGGAAAACATGAAATAGAGCTGCGTTATTTCACACCAGGTCTAAAATTAGGGTTTTTTCTTAGCTTGTTAGGATGTGCACTTTTTGTAATTTTACTTAAAAAACACCGCAAAGCCGGTTTTAGTTTTTTGTGATTTAATTTTGGATAGTGGACGCATTTTATTTCTAACTTTTTGCTCAAAATACTGACATTGTTTTAAGGTTTAAGAAAAATAAAATTACACTTGCTAACTCATTTTTGCAAGTAGATAGTTTTGTAAGTTTTTCTATTGTACGCCGACTACTTATGCACAAAAACTTCATCACTTTTGTTTGACATCCATTCTGCATTTTTAGTAAAGTCCGCCGCGTTTGCGATGGTTTTGGAAAATTATTTAAAATTCAAAGGGTACTATCTATGAAAACTCTTTTGTCACGCGTTTTTGTTCTTTTAGTTTTGACAATTTTAGTTTTGACAATTTTTGTATCTGTAAAGCAAGTCAATGCAGAAATGTGCGACAGTTATGATGAATTGCTTATATGGTTTTCAAGTGCATCAGCTTCTGGTCTATTAGGAAATCACATTTATTTTGACCATGAAATAGACTACGACGCACAAGGTATGAACAAAAAAATGGATGTGGCTAACGGTTTTTTGGAACGTATATCTTGCGTTGATATCAATGGTAGCAAAAATATTTTTGCTTTTAAGATAAAGCACAGTTCTAGTACCAATAATGGTGGCGTGGCGTTTTTAAGAAGCGGCGGATACTTGGAATTTTCTACTATTACCACTGTTTCTTTTCATGGCAATTCGTCGGCTTTAAACGGAGGAGCGTTTTTTGTAGGCGTTTCTACTTTAATGTTCACAAATGTTTCAGATAAAATTATTTTTAGTTCAAATATAGCAGGAAATGATGGCGGAGCTATGATTTTAAGCAGCTCTGTTACATTAAATTTTAGAAACACTAATACTGCCTCTTTGTTTTTTACTGGAAACACAGCAAAAACTGGTGCTGGTGGTGCTTTGGCTATTGTGGCTGATGGTGATGGTTCTATGTATACATCGGTACCGGGAGTTATAAAAGCAACTTTTAGCGTAAATACCACTTTTGAGAATAATATATCTTCAAAATCAGGAGGTGCACTCTATATAGTAGCAAGCACCAGCAATGCAAAAGCTGATGTCAGTTTTCTTGGGGATACAACTATATTTTCCGGCAACACAGCTTTTAACAATAACGCATCGATAGGTGGCGCCATGTATTCTGATGGAAAGTCAGCAGTTGTATATTTTAATAGTGATATTACTGAATTTAAAAACAATCTTGCCTATAATGCCGGGGCATTGTCGCTTTCCCAAAGTGCAGTAAAATTTGATAATACAGTCAATTTTAGCAGCAACTCAGCCTACTACAGGGGTGGAGCTGTCATCATAGGCGGTTATGATAACATTAGATATGGTCAAACGTATAATTTTGCAAATGTTGTAAATTTTATAGGAAATTCCATAATAAATGCAGAAGTTGTTGATGATGGCGTTGGTGGCGGTGCTTTAACAATTATAAAAGCAACAGCAGCATTTAGCAATCAAGCTGTTTTTAAGGATAATAAAGCAATAGCTAAAATAGCAAATGGCAATTCCGTAAATGGAAAAGGTGGGGCGATATTAATAGAAAACAGCACACTTGATTTCCTATCTGGGGTAAATTTTATTGGGAATAGTGCTGGTGGTAATGGCGGAGGTGGAGGTGGTGCATTGGCAATTGTTGCACCAGACACCACAATAAAAAACACGGTAAATTTTGCAGGTAGCAAAACGACTTTCGAAAATAACTCAGTGACAGACCTTGGAATTGGCGGTGCGATATTTATAGAGCAAGAAAGCACGTCAATTTTTTTTCGAAGTCAAACCACTGAATTTAAAGGAAATTCCACAAATATTTCCAGTGCTTCTGTGTGGGGACAAGGTGGTGCAATAGCTGTAGGCTTGTGGGGATCCACAACTAGCGTGAATTTATATTTCGAAAGTAACGTAACTTCTTTTACAGCCAATACTTCGCACAAAATGGGAGCATTATCGCTTTCTCAAAACACAGTGAATTTCAATGGAGCGGTTTATTTTACAAGCAATGTTGCAACAAAAACCGCTGGTGCTGTTGGTATTGGAAATGTAGCGTTTAATGACGTAGATGAGTACACAAACCCAGTAAGTAGGAAAAACCAAGTATATAATTTTGATAATGTAGCTCATTTTATTGGAAACACTGCTACAGCTGCAGATGGTGGTGCGTTAGCGGTTTATACCGGAACAGCAAACTTTAAAACTAACTCTGTAGTTCTTTTTGAAAAAAATGTTGCAGCAAAAGGTGGAGCATTAAGCACAGCAAATAGCGGAATAGTAAATTTTAACAGTAATGTGGAAGTTGTTTTTCGGAATAACACTGCATCTACAGATGTTGGTGGTGCAATTTTCAATTGGGATAGTGTGGCTAATTTCACCAAAGCAGTGCTTTTTAGCAATAATGTTTCTTCTCAGTCTGGCGGTGCTTTTTTCTCTGGCGGCAACTCCTATTCTCAAATTAATTTTAATACCGATCAGCTAAACTTTACTAGTAACACTTCTCAATATGGATCAGGTGGTAGTTTGTATTTTTACAATACATCCGTGAAATTTGAAAAAGGTACTGTTTCGTTTCACAGTAATACTGCAGATTCAGGCGGTGCCATTTACTCTGCTTCAGGTAGTAGTATTGAGTCTTCTCAAAGCAGTAATTTAACATTTGCAAATAATGTTGCTAGATCTGGATCTGGTGGTGCTTTGCATGTCAGCAATGAAGCACATTTTGACGGAACACTTTCATTCAACAACAACACAGCCGCTGCTTCCGGCGGTGCAGCTTATCTAGACGTGGTCAACAACACCATTACGTCTCAAAATGGTGTTTGGAACTTTACAGAAAACGTTTCTAATGGCACAAGTGCTGGTTCTGGAGGCGGAGGATTATACAGCAACTCTACCGTAACTTTTCAAGGCGGTTC
>JAITSO010000008.1 GCA_031287735.1 Elusimicrobiota bacterium
TCAATGCCAATCCATTGACGTCCGAGCTTTTCCGCAACGGCTATTGTGGTTCCGCCGCCCATGAAAGGATCTAAAACGACATCACCTTTATTGGATGATGCTTTGATGATGCGTTCAAGCAAGGCTTCGGGCTTTTGGGTTGGGTAACCGATGCGTTCTTTGGCGGACGTATTAACTATGGGTATATTCCATACGGTATTTAAGTTTTTGCCTTTTTGAATTACTTCGTCAATATATATTCTATAATCATGACTTTTTCCCTTACCAGCATGCCCCCATATCCATCTTCTACTATTTTCGTCAACATGAACTTCTTGCCTTTTCATTTTTATGTAATCTTGTTCATGTATAGGTTCTGTTATTTCATTTAACTTATGCTTTTTTGCTTTTGCGTAAAAATAAATAGTGTCATGTTTTTCACAAAAACTTTTCACGCTATACATCAATCTACCAGTATACGACCAGATAATCTCGTTTCTAAAATTATTCATTCCAAAAATCTTATCCAAAATATAAACTCTTATATACGCGTCTGCATGCCAATCACAGTGAAGGTAAATACTTCCCGTTGGTTTTAAAATCCGGTGCATTTCGACAATTCGTTCTTTTAGCCATGCGATATAATGCTCTATCCCACCTGACCATCTATCTTGGAAACTGCGTATTTCGCCTGCGTCTCCCCAGATTACTTCGTAATTGCGGTTTGAGAAAAACGGTGGGTCTAAATAAATTAAATCTACAGTTTCGCTATCTAATTTTCTTAGAATTTCGAGATTGTCTCCAAGAATAAGTTTGTTTACCATAATGAAATTGACTCCTTTAATTTATTTTTCCCAATTCAAAAATGCATCCTGTCCTTTAATTCCACCTTTATTAAAGGGGTGCACTGCTTGCAGCACGGAGTGTTTCAAATATCGGGAATTACTTTTAGGTAAGTGTCTAACGAGTATACTTTATATTTTAGGTTTTAAAACCCCCGGCCGTGCGTAGCCCGTCCACCCCCTTTAAAAAAGGTGGAATTGCAACACACTATTCGTAGTTGAGTCGCAACTATTCGCTTTTAATTTCCACTTTTTAATTTGAATTTAATTTTTTAAATAAAATTGTATGTAAATTGGGTGAAATTGTAGGTTTTAAAACCCCCGGCTGTGCGTAGCCCACCCCCCCCCCCTTTAAAAAAGGTGGAATTTCCGGCAAATATTTTTGATGGACTTATATATCCAACACTGACACAATGTCTTCCAATTGTGATCCGATTTTTTTAACCCCAACTGAATTTGCTGTTGCAAAGTCACTATCTTTTAAACCATTACCTGTAAGAACACAAACAACTTTAACCGGGTTTTTGTTTTCAAAATGTTTTTGTTTTATGCACTTTATAAGCCCAGCTATTGATGCGGCAGAAGCAGGTTCGCAAAAAATACCTTCCGTATTTGCAACGATTTTATAAGCTTCCAATATTTCATCATCAGTTACTTTGTCAATTATACCTCTAGATTCATCACGCGCTACTTGAGCACTTTTCCACGAAGCTGGATTGCCTATTCTTATTGCAGTCGCTATTGTTTCAGGTTTTTCTATTGGATAACCTTCTACTATCGGCGCAGCACCTGCAGCCTGAAAACCCATCATTTTTGGAAGTGCAAATTTTTCGGGATTTTGTGCATTGTATTCTTTGTATCCTTTCCAATAAGCTGTTATATTTCCGGCATTTCCAACAGGCATAAATTGATAATCTGGCGATTGTGCCAATGCTTGGCATATTTCAAAAGCAGCTGTTTTTTGACCTTCTATTCTGAAAGGATTTATTGAATTTACAACAGTTAAAGGATAATTTTGGCTTAATTGCCTTACAAGTTCCAATGCTGTGTCAAAGTTGCCATCGATAGCTATAACTTGTGCTCCATGTATTAATGCTTGCGAAAGCTTTCCTAAAGCGATTTTTCCTTCAGGTATCAACACAACGCATTTAATTTGTGCTCTTGCACAATAAGCGGCCGCCGATGCAGAAGTATTGCCTGTGGAAGCACAAATAACAGCTTTGCTACCATTTTCCACAGCTTTTGAGACGGCCATAGTCATACCTCTGTCTTTAAAAGAACCTGTTGGGTTTAACCCTTCAAATTTAAAATAAATTTCTCCGTTAAATTTAAGATTAGTGGCAAGATTTCTAGCTAAAATAAGAGGCGTATTTCCCTCGCAAAGTGAAATTATTGGGGTAGAACCTGACACCGGCAAGTTTTTTCTGTACTTCTCAATAAGACCTTTGTAAATCATTTTTTCTCCTCAATTTAATATACGACGTTTCAATACACGTCATTTGTTGCAATTTAGTATAATGTGGACTGTCTATTTTTAGCTGTTTAAATTTTATTGTCAGCATCAATTATGTATGAGATTTTACAAAAAAATTTTTTTAATTTTTTTTCTGGCTGTTTTGAGTGCTTGCGAAAAAGAAATTATTCCCAAAAAGCATACTTCATTTGACAAACAAAGAATAGAACAATTTGTTTTAACTGAAACAAAAGATGGAAAACTAAAAACCATTCTTGCCGCTGATTATGCTGAAATAGATGAAAAAAACAACACTACTCATTTAAGAAACCCTGAAATAAAATTTTATTCTGACGGTAAATACACATCAACCTTAACTTCTGAAAGTGCAGATGTAAATTTAACTTCTTATGATGTTTCCGGAAATGGAAAATGCTCTATTGAAGGGTGCGATGGCGAAAGATTAGATACAACAGATTTGAAATACGATGCCGAAAAAGATTTATTTTATAGTGATAATCCAGTAAAAATTAAAAAAGGTGGCAAAACGCTGTATGGGCAATCTTTTAAATCAGATACTAAACTTAGTAAAATAACTATTGAAAAGCAAGTGATAGAAATTGAAGAAAAGTAGCTTTTTATAGAGTTAGAGCTAAAACAAGTAGAAAATTTATGCAAAAAACATTTATTTTATCTTTTATGGTTTTGATTTTCCCTGTTTTTGTCTTTTCATACAATATTGAAAAAAAAACAATACTAACTGGTGATACTATGGAAATTTTAAATAATGGCGAAATTGCAATATCAAAAGGCAATTCCAAAGCTATCAATGGCGGTACTATCATAACAGCTGACAAAATGGCTTTCAATGAAAAAAACTCAACAGTTAAAGCTAATGGAAATGTCAAAATGGTTTCCCAAACTCAAGATAAACTTCCAATAGTTGCTAAAGGCAAAACCGTTTTTTACAGCTTAAAATCTCAAATGGGTAGCTTTAGTGGCGATATGTCACAAATTGAGTATTTTGTTAAAAATTCTACAGTGCCGGCTTCTTTAAAAGCAAAAAGCATTTATGTTGATAAAAATAATGAAAATGCAGTTGCTTTTAAAAACGTTGAAGTTTTCACATCTTCAGGTGCTATAACTTCCGACAATGCTTTTTATTTCAAAAAACATTCAGCTGTTCTTTTTAAAAAAGATGCGAAGCGTCCTATTGCAGATGTTTTTTATGATGGAAAGAAAGGAAAGTATGAAGCAGATGCAATGGTGTTCTATAACTTAAACAATTCAAAGAAAATAATAATGTATGGAAATATTGTCGGCAAAATTGAAATGGAAAACATAAAATGATATTAAAAACTCACGAGCTTTTTAAAAAATACAAGCATAGAATGGTTGTAAATGGCATAAGTATAAGTGTTAACCAAGGCGAAGTTGTAGGTCTTTTAGGACCAAACGGTGCTGGTAAAACCACTACTTTTTATATGACGGTAGGACTTGTAAAACCTTACGATGGAAAAGTTTTTATAGACGATGCAGAAATTACATCTTGGCCTATGTACAAAAGAGCTCGTGCTGGTGTTGGGTATCTCGCTCAAGAATCTTCTATTTTTAGAGGTCTTAGTGTTGAAGATAATCTAAACGCAATTGCACAAATGCTTCCAATTTCTGCTAAAGAAAAAAAAGAAAAAGTTGATTTTTTGCTATTTGATTTCGGTTTAACCAAACTAAGAAAACAAATGAGCGTAACTTTATCTGGCGGCGAAAAAAGAAGACTTGAGATAGCTCGTGCTTTAATTACAAATCCAAAATTTTTGCTTTTAGATGAACCTTTTGTAGGTATAGATCCTGTTACTGTTGATGATATTCAAAAAATCATAAAAAAATTGCGAGATCAAAACCTTGGAATTTTAATAACAGACCATAATGTTCGCGAAACTTTTGAAATTATAGATAGAGCCTACATAATTTACGATGGCAAAGTTTTGACTTCAGGAAGCGTAAAGAACTTGCTTGAAGATGAAAGTACGCGCAAGGTTTATCTGGGATCCAACTTTAAAATGTGAGGCAAAACGCTGCACTTGTAGAATTTTATGTATATGAAAAGTAAATTCGTAAAAAAAATTATTTCTATTGTTTTTGTCAGTTTTTTGTTAAATTATTGCTTTATGCATGATTTATTAGCGTATAGCGGTGGGCAATATCATGATTACGATGAAAATGCACAATCTGCCTCGCCGGTACGTATTTTATACGGTGCTTTTTTACTGATAGGCGGAATATTTTTAACTTACGATGGTTTTAGATTGGTAAAAAAAGAATTGCATCCTAATAATAGTGTTAAAGATCATGTTAGTTTTGAATTTTCGTCACTTTGGTACGAACGCAACCCTTCTTATGTATTAAATGCCTATGGAACAATAACAAATACAAGCAGGTACACTTTAACCGATGTTGTAATTTACGCGGCATTCTTATTTGAAGATGAGTTTGGCAATAAGCGGCAGGAACCATCTTTTGGTAGTCCAATTGAGGATGAAGAACAAGGGTTCATTTTAAAACCAGGCGAAAAACGAAATTTCACTCATGAATTTATTGTTAACCGAATGACTACCGCTGACAAACCTTATGGCGAACAAGGTATCCCGCAAAGCAACAAAGAAGAACCTACGCTTTTCCAAATTGTCAACATCACCGGAAACATGCCATCTGAAACCAAGTATGAAGAAAAAATGAATAACGTATATGAAGGATTAGGCGGCGTTATTCTTATAGGAATTGGAATTTATATACTTGTAGACTATTTTGCAAATATAAAAAAATATGGCTATTGGCTGAAAAAAAACAATATGGAATTTTATGTTACAAATGCTGCTGATGAATTTAAACTACATATTTCAAAAAAAGTTTAAGCTTTTCTGTTGTTTTGTAAAATATCAAAAAGGAGTTAGGAAATGATAATTGAGAAATCTTTAGATACATTGAGGCATTCTGCAGCACATGTAATGGCAGCGGCAGTAGTGGAACTTTTTCCAGGAACAAAAGTGGCCATAGGACCATCTATAGAAGACGGGTTTTATTATGATTTTGACAGTCCCGAACCTTTTAACCCGCAAGATTTAATAAAAATAGAAGAAAAAATGCACGAAATAGCAAAACAAAATATTTCTTTTATACATTCTACAATGATTAAAAAGCAAGCAATAGAGAATTTTTTAAAACATGGAGAAAAATATAAAGCTGAAATAGCTTCTCAAATTGAAGATGATGAGGTAAGCATATACAAATCTGGAAATTTTACTGATTTGTGCAAAGGCCCGCATATTGAAAATACGCAAGAACTTAAAAACTTTAAACTTTTATCAATCGCTGGAGCTTATTGGCGAGGCGATTCTTCACGCGAACAGCTTCAAAGAATTTATGGAACAGCATTTTTCACAAAGCAAGAGTTAGATGATTATTTAGTAAAGCTTCAGGAAGCGCAAAAAAGAGATCACAGGAAACTTGGCAAAGATTTAGATTTATTTAGTATACATGAAGTTGTCGGAGGTGGTCTCGTTTTGTGGCATCCTAAAGGTGCTCTTTTAAAAAATTTGATTGAAACTTATTGGAAAAACTTTCATTTTGAAAATAATTATGAATTATTAGCCTCACCGCATATCGCAAGCGAAGAGCTTTTCAAAATAAGTGGTCATTTGCAAACTTATTCTGAAAATATGTATGCACCTATGGAAATAGAAAATAAACCTTATCGAATAAAACCTATGAATTGTCCTATGCATTTGATGATATACAAAACAAAGTTGCATTCTTACCGCGAGCTCCCAGTAAGATATGGCGAGTTGGGAACTGTCTACAGATTTGAAAAATCTGGAGTTCTGCATGGACTATTGCGTGTTAGGGGTTTTACGCAGGATGATGGTCATATTATAGTTGCACAAGAAGAATTGGAAACAGAAATGCTTGGCGCTTTTAACATGGCCATAAAATGTCTTAAAACTTTTGGGTTTAACGATTATAAAATTTATCTTGCAACAAGACCTGTAGAAAAATTTGTGGGCGAAATATCAAACTGGGACAAAGCTCAAAAATCTCTTGAAAACGCTTTAATTAAAACCGGGTACGAATATGAAATAGACGAAGGCGGAGGTGCTTTTTACGGCCCAAAAATTGACATTAAAATAAAAGATGCTCTTGGCAGGCTTTGGCAATGTTCCACAATACAATTTGATTTTAACTTACCTGAAAAGTTTGATATTTCATACATTGATGATTCTGGAAAAAAAGCAAGACCTTATATGATTCACAGAGCACTTTTGGGTTCTTTGGAAAGATTTATAGGTATTCTTTTAGAGCATTATGCTGGTGCATTACCTTTTTGGTTGTCACCTGTTCAAACGGTTATCGCAAATATCAATGAAGAGCAGATTGAATACGCTAAAAGTATTTTAAAAAAGCTAAAACAAGCCGGTATAAGAGCGTCTATTGATTTAAGGAATGAAAAAATCGGATACAAAATAAGAGAAAATGCATTGCAAAAAATTCCTTATATTATTGTGGTAGGGAATAAAGAAATGGAAAACAATTCTGTCGCTGTGCGGGCAAGAGGAAACAAAGATTTGGGAACAATGTCTGTTGATGGGTTTTTAGATTTAGTATCAGAGTAGCCTGCCCGTATTGCAAAAGAATACTATTATACCCACATTCAAATAGCTCAAATTTTAAAAAGCAATGCCGGTATTTTAGCCACTGAAATACAAGCAATTTACGGATGAGTATTGGGATTTATTTGAGTTGTCGATAAATCAGATAAGAATGAAATCTAATCGGGAGTAGCTAAACAGGTCGCGACATGGGCTTAGAAACGACCAAACTTCTAAAGACTACGGTGCCAAATTTTTGCTGCGTGCAAAGTTTTTATATAAAAGAGTAGAAGCTTGAAAAACCGCTAAAAAGGTGGAATTAAAGGCAAAAGCTTCATTAAATCAAATATAAAATATCTGTTAAGAAGCTCCGTAACCGTTGTCTTTTTTAAATTTTGTAATTTCTTCTTTGATTTCTGCTTTTAGTGCATCGTCAATTTTTGCACTTGAGGAGAGTTTTTTTACAGTTTCAGGATATGTATTTTTGATATGTTCTATCATCCGCTTTTCAAACGAACTGACTTGTTCAACAGCAATATCGTCAAAAAAACCAGTGGTTACAGCAAAAATTGACAATATTTCAGATATTTCATCAAAAGGTTTGTATTGGGGTTGTTTTAAAATTTCAGTGATACGCTTGCCTCTCTCAAGACTTTTTAGCGTATCTTCGTCTAAATCGCTTCCAAATTGTGCAAAAGATTGGAGTTCTCTAAACTGCGAAAGCTCAAGACGTACCGGACCAGCAAATTGTTTCATAGATTTTGTTTGGGCAGCTCCTCCTACGCGCGAAACAGAAAGACCCACATTAATAGCAGGACGTATACCGGCATTAAACAAATCAGCCTCAAGATATATCTGACCATCTGTAATAGATACAACATTTGTGGGTACATAAGCTGATAAGTCGTTACCTTGCGTTTCTATAATTGGAAGAGCTGTGAGGGTTCCGCCACCGTTTTTATCAGACATTCTTGCCGCTCTTTCTAATAACCTTGAATGTAGGTAAAAAATATCTCCGGGATAAGCTTCGCGACCTGCAGGTCTTTTTATTAAAAGGGAAATTTGTCTGTAAGCCCAAGCATGTTTTGTGAGATCATCATAAACCACTAAAACATCTTCGCCTTTATCCATAAAATATTCGCCAATCGCACAAGCTGCCAGAGGAGCAATATATTGCATTGAAGCAGGATCAGAAGCGGTAGCGGCAACAATGACAGTGTAATCTAAAGCACCTTCTTCTTTTAATTTAGCAGTGATACTTGCAAGATTTGATTTTTTCTGACCTATGGAACAATAAATGCAGGTAACCTTTTTTAAACCCATATCAAGTTTTTTTTGATTTATAATTGTATCAATGGCAATTGCAGTTTTTCCTGTTCCTCTATCTCCGATAATAAGCTGTCTTTGACCTCTACCTATAGGTGTCATAGCATCTATGGCTTTAATTCCAGTTTTGAGCGGTCTATCAACAGAACCTCTCAAAATAATTCCGGGAGCAATTTTTTCAACTGGATAATTGACAGAATTTATGTGATTTAGTTCCAAACCGTCGATGGGTTCGCCTAAAGTATTTACTACTCTGCCCATAAGTTTATCTGAAATTGAAATGCTTAAAATTTTTCCTGTAGCAATTGCTTTCATGCCTTCTGAAAGCTTTCCGCTATTTTTAAGCAAAACAATAGAAACAGAATCTTCATCTATATTTAAAATAAAACCAACAGAACCATCTTCAAAAGCGATTTCTTCATAATAACCTGCATTGGAAAGACCGGAAGTTTTTACAATTTCGTCACCGATAGATTCAACTATTCCAAAATTTATGAGTTCCGGATTAGTTTGCACAGATTGCAATTCTTTTTCAATTTTTTGAATTACTTCACTAACATTCATAAAGTACTCCTTGTAGTGTATATAAAAAAACTATCGCCGCCAACGGGATTTGAACCCGTGATCTCCGCCTTGAGAGGGCGATGTCCTAAACCGCTAGACGATGACGGCTTTTGTAGTTGTGAATTGTATTTCATATGGAATATATTTGCAAATTTACGCAAAAACAGTAAAAAACTGATTTGAAACTCTTAAAAACAGCCAATTTAACTAATTTAACTAGTTTATTCACTAAATTATTGATGCAGATGGAAATGATAATTTTTTAATATTTGGTTTTTCTAGATCGTCGTTGACGTGAAGGATTAACGGGTTTTTTGTCTTTCCATAAGCCTGCTTTACGACCTCTTGCATTTCTTTCGGCTCTCTCATAGTCTTTTCTATCAGATAATTTATTATATTTTTTGTAATTCCAAGCATAACCGTCTTTTACCATCTGTTTATTGATGTTCTTTTTCTTATTGCTGACAACTCCAACTGAACGACCGTATTTATCAGTATCATATATTTTAACTTCGACCTGTTTGCCTGCTACCATTTTAGTCAAATGTTTTTTGGAGAGATTACCGTAGGCTTGCTTTCTTTCCGGAGCATCTATTCCATAAAGCCTAATTTTTTTATTTTGGTTGTTTTTTGTCAAAACAGTTATTGTGTCGCCATCTGATATATTTACAACTTTACCTTTAATTATTTTTTTCGGTTCTTTGGATGCAAATGCAAAACAAGTAAAAAGCAGACAAGAAATAAAAGCAAAAAGTTGCTTTTTGTCTAAAATTTTCACTTTTTTGATACCTTAAAAATAGATAATACAAGCCTACCTATTTTCCTTTCTATTCCAGATTTTGTTGTTGGAATTCCAGTCTTTCTGGCAATTTTTTGTCTAGCAGATGATATTCCTAATGCTCTTTTCCAAGAAAAAGAAAAACCGTATTTTTTCATTTTACACTCCTTTTAAGCTCTTGAAGTTATTTACAAAACCTTAAGTTTTGCTATTGTTAACTGCTTTGCTGTAAAAAATATTAAATAACATTTTCCAACGCATAAAATCATAAAATGCCTTTTGACGCATAGTGCCTTTGTCAGGAAAATTGAAAACATAGTTCTTTACGGTTGTGCTTCTTTTATTTTGAAGTTGGATTATAGCTGTTTTGTCATCAAATATTTTTCGTATAATGCTTTTGTATTCATGGCTTACAGTTGCTCTGCTGCTTAGAAAAATAGCTCTTTTATTAGTTATAACCAAAAATCCTGCATCAGTTTTACAAAAAACTTCACATATAGGACAATACGCTTGCTCATCTTTTTCTAATACTATTTCTTCAATTACCAAAGGATCATAATCGCCGTTTAAATAACGCAATATATCGTTTTCAAATTTCTGATCCAATTCTGATTTTTCTTGTTTCCGCTTTACGTATCTATCTCTCTCCGGACTAATGAAACACATAAGCCAAAAAATAAACAACACGAATACTGCTATTCCCGCTACAACTGCCATTTTAAATTCTCCTTGGAGGCGTGTTTGGAGCATGCTTAAAGCGTGCAATGAAGCAAATTTTGAATCTATTTCTTTGAATTGCAATCAAAATAAGGGTTTTTTACTAAAACTACTCAAGCGCCAATGCATTTTGACAACCTTTTGATTTTTTTGTTACGGTTCAACAACAATCGTTACCTTATTTTGCAAATTATAGGGGCTATAGCTCAGCTGGGAGAGCGCTTGCATGGCATGCAAGAGGTCAGGGGTTCAATCCCCCTTAGCTCCAAATTACTTCAATTGTTTATCAAATGCTAGCTTTTTCCAACATAATAACAGCTATTTCACTTGTATTTCCAAGCCTCATAGGTGGTCCCCAAAGTCTTGTGCCTGATGTTATATACATAAAAGAATTGCTGTTTTTATATAATCCATAATTGTATTTCATTAAACGTCTTATTATCTCAAAAGGTGGGATTTGCCCTGCATGGGTATGTCCTGAAAGTTGTATTATATTTGCTTTTTCTTGCGATGCAATATCAAAACTCTCAGGTCTATGGCTTAAAAAAAGCGTTGGCAAATCATTATTTATTGATGAAAAACTTTTAGCAATTGCTTTTTGACGCTTATAATCGACATCATTTATTCCAGCAATATTTATAACATCTTTAACTGTAAAATTTTCGTTCTTCAAAACTTTAAACCCTAGTTTAGACATCATAGAAAAGTAAGCTTTTGTTCTTGTGTAGTATTCATGGTTTCCTGTAATCGCATAAACACCATAAGGTGCTTTTAATTTCGCAAAACCATAGTTATGAAATTTATCATCTTTATTTATGTCTGTGTCGATAACATCACCAGTTATAGCTATCATATCTGGTTTTAAAGACATAGCTTTATCAAAAATTTTGTTTATTGTTTTAGCCGATGTAAAAGCATTGATATGAATATCTGATAAAAGCACTACTTTTAAAGAATTTACCCCAAGATTAGGAACTTCAATTTTTACTTCTTTAACTCTCAAAATGAAAACAAAGTTTAACAAAGCCCAAGCACAAAAAATAAGGCTTAACAACACAGCAAATTTGGTGGAATAAACTTTAAAATTATTGACTTTAAAAGCGATAGAATTTACGAGGTTTAAAACATCAATTGCAATGAAAACTGTAAAAGTGATAGCCCAAACACCCATGCAAATGTAACCTAAAGGCGAGATATTTGTAAGAACAGGAATGTACTTTCTGGTTCCAAAAAAAGACAAAATGCTTAAAAGCATCATAGTCATCGATAATATATATAGAAGTTTAGCGTAATTTTGAGAGATATTTAAAGCTGAATTTATTCTCCACGAAATATAAAAATGACTTACAGAAAAAACAATAAATGATGTAAAAAACATCAACGTTTTCATACCGCCTCTTTTTGGTATTGTTGCAAAATCTATAAAAGTCGCTGGGTTTTTAAGAAAATGTGTTTAAAAGAAAAATAGCATTGCCAGCCGTTGATTTGTTTTCCTAAAAATAAAATTTTATGCATTGAGTGCTCGTAAAGACTTTAATAAATCCAAACGAGCTTTTGTAAAGAAATTTACAGCTATTTTGGATAGGTAATCAGGATAAGACCAAGGAAGTTTTATAAACCCAGTTTTTTTATATATTGTAGTAACTTCTCCATAAATTCCTTTTGAAAGGTAAATTCTGTGGCTGTAATTTTTTGTAGTGGCAAGTATGATGTTTGCAGCGGTAACATAACCAGGATCTATATTTATTTTTCTGTTTGAATTTTGAGCAAGACCGTCCTCTACTGAATTTGTAAATACTTTTATTCCGGCAAGCTCATCTTCAAGTATTAAATTTTTAAAAGAAACCCAAAAACGGCTCAAATTTTTGCCCATTTCAGGTTCATAGTAATTTGAAAAATCAAAAGACATAACTTCGCTTTTAAAATCAATAGTTCCGAACTTTCCTTCAAGATGTTTGAAAGCTTGTTCTTCAATAGACTGGTCAGATGAGATTATTCCGCAAAATAACTTCACGCTTTTAGGTTTTCCGATTGTTCCCATTATTCCTCTTATTATCCGAAATTGCGTTATAAATTTTACTACAAGAAATTAAAATTGTAAACTGCACGCGGATTTTATTTAGGAACCTGAATATGTTAAAAACTTTTACATTGCTGCTATCATTGTTTGCTTTTGCAGTAGCAGCATTTGCTCAAACTTATCAAGAAGGCAGCGACTACACAGTATCGTTTACAGAAAAACCAGCAGGTTATGCTTGTGTATTGCATATAAATTTTTCAAACACTACTACTACTTCTCATGAGAAAGTATTGGAAGCTTTAAAACATCAATTAACTATCTATGGAAACAAATTTGTGCATAACTCAAAGATGAAAAACGCAAATATAATAGGATCCGCTTGGTATTTTAATGAAACAACAGGCGAAAATACAAAAATTAAGTTTCAAGATGATTTAGGTTCTTATGTGTGGTTTAGTAGAGAAAAAAGGGTAATACCTTTCCCAACTTATATTGCACTCCTCAAAAAAAGCAAAAAAACAAAATTAGCAAAAGAAAAAAGAAACAAAAGAATAAATAAAGCATTAAAACAACAGCAATCTGCAACCAAAAGTACTTAAAAGCTTTCTTGTATGATAGAAAAGCATAAAACGCCATTGCACATAAATCATACGAGGCTAATCCTATAGGAGAGATTTTATGATAGAAGTTTTAGGAAATAAAGCTACAAGATATGGTTTTGGCGATGCTCTTTTAGAACTTGGAAAAAAAAATCCGAAAATTTTCGTTTTAGGAGCCGATACAGCGGCTTCAGTTTCTATAGATGGTTTTGCAAAAGCCTTTCCAGACAGATTTATAAATGTAGGTATAGCAGAATCCAATTTGATAGGAATGTCTGCTGGTCTTGCTGTTGCTGGGTTCATTCCTTTTGCCGCTACTTATGGAGTTTTCGCTTCAGGAAGACCTTGGGAACAAATCAGAACCACTGTGTGTTACTCTAATTTAAATGTAAAAATTGGTGGTTCGCACTCAGGATTACTAGTCGGACCTGATGGCGCCACGCATCAAGCTTTAGAGGAAATTGCAATTATGCGTGTTTTGCCAAAAATGAAAGTTATAGTTCCCTGCGATTACACTGAAACAAAAAAAGCTGTTATGGCAAGTGCTTATTGCAATGGGCCAATTTACATAAGGTATGGTAGAGAAAATACTCCAATATTTACAAAAGATGGTGATTTTTTCGAGATAGGCAAAGCAAACGTTTTAGTCCAAGGAAATGACGTTGCTATCATTGCCTGCGGAACGCTTGTTTACGAAGCTCTGTCGGCAAACGATATTTTAGAAAAAAAAGGCATTAAAGCAAGAGTTATAAACATGCACACCATTAAACCAATAGACGAAAAAGCGATTATTGCAGCTGCAAGTGAATGTAAAGCTATAGTAACTGCTGAAGAACACCAGATACATGCAGGTTTAGGGTCAGCTGTTTCAGAAGTTATTGTGAAAAAATACCCGGTTCCTGTAGAAATGGTTGCCGTAAACGATACTTTTGGCGAATCGGATACTGGTTCGCATTTGATGGAAAAATTCGGATTAAAAGATGTAAATATTGTCCAAGCAGCAATTAAAGCTTTGGAGAGAAAATTTTAGTGGTTTTTATAGTCGAAATCGGGAATTTCTAAGAAATTTCATCAATGTGCTTCGTATATGGTCAATAGAATCGCAAAAAGAGGCAAAATGTCAAAATATATTTTTATTACCGGCGGCGTAGTAAGTTCTTTAGGAAAAGGAATATCTGGTGCAAGTATCGGAAAACTGCTGCAATTGCGCGGGTTTAAAGTGAATATGATAAAGTTTGACCCTTACATAAACGTGGATCCAGGAACAATGAATCCTTATCAGCATGGAGAAGTTTTTGTGACAGTTGACGGTGCGGAATCAGATTTAGATTTAGGAACTTACGAAAGGTTTTTAGACATTTACACAAGTAAAGCTAATACAAACACTGCTGGGTCAATTTATCAAACAGTAATAGACAATGAAAGACGTGGCAATTATAATGGCGATACAGTTCAAGTTATTCCACATATTACAGACGAAATAAAAAAACGCTTTCTTGCATTTAAAAACACATACGACATCACAATAATTGAAATAGGTGGCACTATTGGAGATATCGAAAGTTTACCGTTTATAGAAGCTGCCAGGCAGTTTCAATTGGAAAATAAAAAAGACGTTTTAAGTATTCACGTTTCTTATATTCCCTACATTGCAGGTGCTCATGAGTTAAAAACAAAACCTACACAACATTCTGTAAACAAACTCAGAGAAATAGGAATTTCCCCCGATATTATAATTTGCAGAACCGAACATTGTCTTGACGAAGCTATTAGAAAAAAGATCTCGCTTTTTTGCAGTGTAGAAAAAGATTGTGTTTTAGAAGCTCTCGACGCGTCTTCAATCTATTATATCCCTGAAAATCTCCACAAGCAAAATGCTGATGCTTTAATAATGAAAAAACTTAACATAAAACCAAAAAATAAGATTGACAATGCATGGTTTGCCAGAATAAAAAAAATAGAAACTTTCACTAAAAAAGTAAAAATCGCAATTGTTGGCAAATATGTAAACTTAAGGGATGCTTACAAATCTATAGTAGAATCTTTAAAAATTGCCGCCGCTCATCTAAATGTTCAACCGGAAATTTCTTACATAAACTCACAAGACAAGAATTTAATCACTAAACTTGAGGGTTTTGCTGGTATTCTTGTTCCTGGCGGGTTTGGAAAAAGAGGTGTAGATGGGAAAATTAAAGCTATAAGTTATGCCAGAGAAAACAAAATTCCTTTTCTTGGAATTTGTCTTGGGATGCAGTGTAGTGTCATAGAAGCAGCAAGAAATTTAGCAAAACTCAAAAACGCAGATTCAACAGAGTTTAACGCTAATACGAAATTTCCAGTGATAAAGTTTCTTGAAGAACAAAAAAATATTGAATATCGTGGGGCAACTATGAGGCTTGGAAGTTATAAATCTAATATATTAAAAAATTCTTTAGCTTATAGTTTGTACAAAACGACAGAAATTGCGGAAAGACACAGACATAGGTATGAAATGAACCCAGAATTTGTAGATATTCTTAAAGAAGCAGGTCTAAAAGTGACAGCTTACCATAAGGATATTTTGCCAGAAATTGTAGAAATAGCAAATCATCCGTTTTTTATTGGAGTTCAATTTCACCCAGAATTTGGTTCGAGATTAACAAAACCGCATCCACTTTTTAGAGGTTTTGTAAGTGCAGCTTTAGAAAAACATAAATAATTTGGAGGAAGTTTTAAGTGAAAATTCTTGCTTTATTTTCAGCATTATTTTTATTTAGTTTTTGTGACGTAGCTTTTGCACAAGATACAATAAACAGTTGGGACATTATTAGAAGTTCTTATTCTCAAGCAGCAGACAATCAAACATTAACAATCGGTCAAGATATTACAGCAGATAGCAATTCGTCCATACCAAATGCTGGTGATTGGAATTCAATAACTCTTGCCGGCAGCGAAACAGTAAGAACAATAGACGCCAATCAAAACTCAGGTTTTTCATTTAGCAAATCAGGGCAAACTTTAAATATAGAAGATTTGGTATTTACTAATTTTAAAAGTGATGGTGATGGTTCTGTTATTTTATCTGCAACAAATGGCTCTAAAATATCTATCATTCAAGCGACAGCCACTTTTAACAACAACTCATCACAAAACGGAGGGTCTGTTTCTTTATCTTTGACAACTTCTTTAGAAACTTCTGGGGCAATAGTCAGTTTTGCTTCCAATTCAGCTTCAACAGCTGGTGGTGCTCTTTTCGTCTCTGATAGCAATTTGAACTTTGGCAATTCCAAAATTGTATTTGAAGACAATTCGGCTGGAAGCCACGGTGGTGCTATTTATATAGGTGAAACATCTACTTTAAGTTTCGTAAACTCAAACTTAGTTTTTTCAAACAATATCGACAGCAGCAACAATACTGCAGTTTATTTTAAAGACGATTCAAGCACGATGACAATTTCAGGTGGTTCAATAGAATTTTCAAGCAAATTAGACAATTGGAGGTTCACAAACAATTTAGAGTCAATAGATTTTAAACCACTAGAAATTAGATTTACGGCAAATTCGCACTCTAATGGTGTAAATGTCGCTATGATAGATTTTTCTGAAGTTGTTTTTAAAAGTTCTTTAACTTATACAACGGCAACAGGTAACACTTCTGCAAATAATGGAGGCTTTTTAAATCTCATAAATTCAGATTCAATGTCTTTTACTTCTGGAATAAATTTTAGCAGCAATACAGCTGAAAACTTTGGTGGAGCTGTTTACTTAAACGATAAATCAAGCTTAATTTTTAACTCAACAGCTAAATTTGACAGTAATATTTCCACGCATTCTGGTGGAGCAATTTATGCTGAAAATGGAAATTTAATTGAATTTAACGGAGATAAAGAGATAATTTTTGCAAATAACATCTCATCAGCCGGATTAGGTGGTGCTATTTTTGTAAAAGATTCCACTATAACTTTTAATGGTTTTGGAAATTTCAATACTAATGTAGCGGCAAGTTCCGGCGGAGCGGTTTATGCAGCAAGTGGAAGTTCTTTGTCATTTAATGCCACCGGAGGTGACATAATTTTTCAAGATAATAAAATAACCTATACAGCTGAAGAAGTAGATACATCAAAACCTAATGATTTTTTCCTAGAAAGCAATGTTGTTTTAAATTTTTCTGGAAGTTCTAACACCGTTATTTCAGGTGGCATTTTAAGTGCTAGCAATTCTTCAGACATAGTAATAAACAAAACAGGTATGGGTATTTTAGCTTTTGGCGGCGAAAATGAGATTTACGGTAAACTTAATATTATGGAAGGTTCTCTAAGAATTTTACCTACCCTTGAAAGTGACGCTACCTTACATTCTAATATTTTCAAAGAAATGACCATTTCTAAAAACGCAAAATTTGATATGGCAAACGGTACAGTAACGATCGCAAATATAGAAAAACTTACCCTACAAGGTGACGATAATGACAGCAACTCTAGTGCTGTATTTGATGTTTGGCTTTATAAAGACAATGAGCGAAAAAACAACGATAAAGTAAACAGTTCAAGCGTAACCATAAACAATGCAATAGTGGAATTAAATATAGTAAACAAAGTAAAAATTGGTGTGTATAAAAATGTAGAATTTGAAATAATAACATCTACTTCTGATCAAAATTTGTACGTGGATTTAGATTCAATAAAAGCAAAAATTGTTAACAATGATAAATTGAAAGTCGCAATTGTTACTGACGAAGCAAACAAAAACATAATTGCCTCTATAGCTGGCGAAAATAGTTCATGTTTTAGCACAATAGACTATCTTTCTACAGATGAGCAAAACATAGCAAATGTTTTAGATAAATTGTCTGTAACGATAGATGAAAATTCGAAACTATTTAATTTGATAGATGAAGTCTGGGACGGCGAAAACGACGATTTAGAACCAAACAAATTGTTTCTTAGCCAAGCGTCAGGACATTTCCTATCAAATGTTATTAGAGGTACTGCTATGGGAAATGAGTACAGAGATGTTTATCTTAAAATGTCAGGAATTCAAAACGATAGAGATAATTATTGGACACAAGCGATAGGCGGCAATGAGCAGTATGTAGCAAGTTCCTCATCGGCTTTTGTGCATCACAAAAACAATTCTTATGGAATAATGGCAGGTGCAGATAAGTATTTATTTAGCAATGTAAGAATAGGTTTGTTTGGAAAATACGCAAAAAACTCTATAACAGAAGGTGGAAGTGCAGCTGATATTGACAGTATTGGCGGTGGAATTTATGCCGGCTTTTTTGGCCGGTTATTTGAATTAAAAGCATTAGTTTCACAAATGAACAACAAGTACGACACAAGCCGAAACATAAACATTTACAGCAAATATCTTGAAGGAAACACAGCAAACGCAAACTTTACAGGGTCATCTTTTGGCGCAGACGTTGAAGCAGCAGTTAAATTAGACTTAGGAAAAAATATAATTTTGTCATATTTTACAGGTGTTGAGCTAAAAGACATCACTTACGAAAGCTTTAAAGAAAGCGGTGCTTACCCTCTCGCACTCTATGTAAAAGATGATGCACGTTATGTTAGAAATACAGCACGATTTGGCGGGCGCATAATGTACAGCAACAATAATAACTTTTGCTTTTATTGGCATATTGAAGGTTTGTATTTACTAAAAGGCGAAAGTGTGGATTTAAAAACTTCACTTATTGCAGATGATAACAACTTTCAATTTGTCAGTAATGGTATTGACGGAAACAAAGAAAAAGTTTTTTCAATGAATGTTGGTTTTGGAATTTCACAAAATGTAACTGAAAATCTAAAACTATATCTAACCGGTTCTTGCTATGGTGCATTGGGCTATAAAAACATAAACGGTGTATTGGGTATAAATTATGCTGTAGGCGGTGCAAAAGCAAGAAAAGAGTCGCAAGATAAACTAAACCAAAACACTGATGATGAGGATTTGCAAAAAAACAATTCTTTCAACCAAACTATGCCTCCCATACAAAATTTTTACTGGGCGTTTTAAATCATGGAAAACAAAGGAAAGTTTATTGCAATCGAGGGCGGGGATAGAGTAGGTAAAAGTACTCAAGCTGAGCTTTTAAAGCAATACCTTATTGAAAAAGGTTTTGACGTAATTTTGACGAGAGAACCCGGCGGTGTTTCTCTAGCAGAAAAGATAAGAAACCTCCTTTTAGATCCTGAAGAAAAACATATAGATCCTTTAAGTGAACTTTTTCTATACGAAGCAGCACGAGTTCAACATATGAAAAACGTCATTTTGCCGGCTTTAGACGAAAATAAAGCAGTTATCTGCGATAGATTTACGCTTTCTACAATAGCCTACCAGGGAGCTGGTAGGGGAATAAGTTTAGAGCTTATAGAAAATTTTAACAAAGCAGCAAGCTTTGGCAAATTCCCGACTTTGACAATTTGCATAGATGCTGATCCGAAAAAAATGCTAAAAAATGTGCCAAGCACAGCGTCACGTAAACACACTATAGATAAAATATCTAAATCAGCGATAGACCTAGTCCCGAAAACCCAGAAAGAAACAGCAAATTTAATAAAATACGGAAGCAAATTTGACAGAATTGAGCTCGAAAATTTGCAATTTCACATAAGAGCCCGCAAGGAATTTTTAGAGCAAGCGCGAAAGCATCCTAACGAAATAAAAGTTGTAAAAAGACAACGCTCTATACCGGGAACACGTGATAAAATTAAAAAAATAGTAGATGCTGTTTTGGGTCTATAAAGATGTTAAAAAATATACTTGGACAAAAAAAAGTTAAGCAAATTCTTTCCGGCCAAATAAAAAACAATAAATTCGCTCATGCGTATATTTTTACTGGCGAAGATGGCATAGGAAAAAAGACCGTTGCATTTGAATTTGCCAAAATTTTAAATTGCAAAACTAATGATTTTTTAGAAACAGATGCTGGGGCTTGCGGTCGGTGCGAAACATGTTTGAAAATATCAAAAAATTCTTTTGCAGATTTTCATTTTATTGATTTTAAGAAACAACTAGATATCAATAAAAAAGCTCCAAAAAAAACAGAGTCTATTTTAATAGGTACTATCCGAATAATACAAGAATGGCTATGTTTAAAAACCAATGAGGGCAAATACAAGTTTTGCATCATAGACCCTGCCGACAAATTAGGAAAGGATGCTGCAAATGCACTGCTTAAAATGCTTGAAGAACCGACGAAAAACACAGTAATAATTTTAATCGCAAAACACAAAGATTCCATTATACGCACAATCATTTCGCGCTCGCAAGTTTTGTTTTTCCAACCTCTTTGCGAGGAAGATATCATAAATTGGTTAATTCTAAATCACTCTTTAGATTTTGACAAAGCACGTGAAATTGCACGTTTAAGTGAAGGCAGTATAGAAAAGGCAATTGCTATTGCAAGTGACACTGAAGCAGATGGCGTACTTATATGGCAAAAATTTAAAAGTGGAAATTTATATATTTCAGACGCTCTGAAAATTTCAAAAAATATTTCAGCAAAAGAACGAGCACATGTTTTAAAATGCATTGACGCTATAACCGCTTGCGTAAAAAATGATTTCAGATCACATCCTAAAGTCTATTCTCAATTAATTAAATTTTTAATAGATGCTAAATCCAAATTGCAACAAAATGCCAATATACAAATAGTGTTAGACAATCTATTCTCATATTTATCAACTGTTTATAGAAACTAAAACAGAATTTTAGATTAAAAATTTTATTTATAGCGGGCAAAAAATTTGATTTATATTATAAAAATTTTTAGCATTTGCACTGCTTCTTAACGTTATTTAAGTGTTTTAACCACTGTCTGCAAAACATTCTAAACAAAAACTGGAGGTACAAATGAAACTACATCTGATTAAAAGAAATAAGGGACAGGGAATGGTGGAATATATTTTGATAATCGCTGTAGTGGTTGGAATAATTTTTGCTACTTACAAATTATTTGGTTCAAGAGTTAAGGAACAGTTTCAAAAAGCCGCTGACACAGTCCAAACTGCTGATGAGGAAATATAGCTGAATGGACAAAAAACCTCTTGTGTATGCCTCTATTTGTGCTGCTTTTTCTGTTTTTTTTGCATACATTTGCATACATAGTCTAAAAACTACAACAAATGAAAAGAGAGAAGTATCTAGCGTTGTTATTGCAGATAAAAAAATACAAGCTGGAACACTGATTTTAAAAAACATGCTTTCCGAAAAACAAATCCCAAAAGAATACATTCAACCGAAAGCTTTTAGTTCTATAAAAGAGCTATTCGGACCAGATGGCAATGCTCTTTACACAACATTAGCAACTGTTGAAGTGTCGGAACAAGTTTTGCTTACAAAAGTCGCTAAATCTGGCGAGCTAGGCGAAATACTCGCTTTAATTCCAGAAGGGAAAAAGGCAATTCCAGTTAAATTTAGTGAGTCAAATTCTGTAATTTTAAAGCCGGGAGTAAAAATAGATATTTTCGCTATTATAGATAGCATCGATATTAACAAGGAACGCCGACAACACATTGTTTTGATAGCTCAAAATATATTGGTGTTGGCAGTTGGAGATAATTTTTTAGGAATGCAGAAACAAACATCTTCAAGGGATACGTCACAAGACACCACAGTAACTTTATCCGTATCAGATAAAGAAGCCCAAAAAATTCTCATAGCTGGCCAAAGTGGACATTTAAAATATGTAGTGCGTCCTTCCGGTTCTGACGGAACAGTTGAAGCAGACCCTATGAAACTATCTGCAATTATTGAAGGCGAAACATCAAAACCTGCTACAAATAAAAACAATACAGCCCAAAAAGAAATAATAGAAATCCTAAAAAATTATACTAGTTCAGATTGATCTTGGGGTTTTTCATATTTAGTTTTTAAGCGTATTCATTTGAAATACCTGCGGAGGTGAAATGAAAAGTTGGAATCTGAGCAATAACATTAAAGTGGTTTTTAAGGAAACCAACGGCATGGATGCGTGCTCTGTTAAGCTTGCTAGCTCTGTATCAGTAATAAACGAAGAAGTGCAAAACGCGGGTGTTTCTTATTTGACGGCAACACTTATGGGGAAATCCACTAAAAGTCGTACGTCTAAAGTTCTTGCAAACGACATAGACAACATCGGAGCAGATTTATATGGCACGGCTGAATATGATATGTCGCTTTTTAACGTAAGTTGTCTCAGTCAATATTTTGACAAGTCGGCTGAAATTCTTTCCGATATAATTTTAAATCCTGATTTCAAAGAGCAAGAATTAACTTTTGAAAAGCAAAACGTATTGGCATCTTTAACAGCACGCAAAGACAGTATTGGTGCCACAGCTTTGGATGAGTTTTTAAAGTTATTTTATAAAAGTGATCCTTATTCAAACCCCGTGATAGGAAATCACAAAAGCGTAGAAAAAATTACAATTCAAGATTTAAATGATTGGCATAAACATTCTTATAATAGTGAAAGTATTTTGCTTTCTGTCGTAGGAAATTTAAAAGAAGATGTTGTCCACAAAACTTTGGAAAAATGTTTTGGAAGCATCCCAAAATGCACGAAAATTAAACAAGCTAAAATTCCACCTGTTTTTTCAGAAAGCATAAAAAACGAAGTCGACGGAAAATTTAATCAAGCTTATATTTATCTAGGTTTTACAGCTCCAAAGTGTTTGAGCAAATACTCAGTGCCATTAAAACTTGCAAGTGCTGTTTTAGGCGGCAGGATGACAAGTAGACTTTTTGTAGAACTTAGAGAAAAGCTTGGGCTTGCCTATGAAGTAAGTGCTGTTTATCCATCGCGCAAAGAAGAAAGTTATTTTGCAATTTATATAGGTCTTGATAAAAAAAACATAGAGCTTACTTTAAACAAAATTAACGAGATTTTAAAAAATTTTTGTTCAGCTGAAATTTCACAACAAGAATTGAAAGATACAAAAAACTATATGAAAGGTCTTTACATAATGGATAGACAAACTGTTGGCAAACAATCTTATTATTATGTTTGGCGTGAAATTATAGGTCAAGGCTATCAATACGATGCACAATATCTTGAAAATATAGAAAACGTTACAACGCGTGAGATTGTTGACATCGCAAATAAAACTTTCAATTCTCCTTCTGTAACAGTAGTTATAAATCCTAAATGAAATTTTAAAGAGAAAAAATGAAAAAAATTCTTATTATAAATGGACCCAATATAAATTTGCTTGGAAAACGCGAACCTGCAATTTATGGCAATTTTTCTTTGCAAGATATTGAAAATAAAGTCTATTCGCTTGCAAAACAGCTTGTGGTTGAAGTTGAATTTTTCCAGTCTAATTGCGAGGGAAAAATTGTAGACAAAATCCAAGGAGCAGCAAAAGAAATTTCGTCAATAATTATAAATCCGGCAGCGTTTACTCACACGTCAATAGCTATAAGAGATGCTCTTTGTGCACTAAATTTGCCGATAATAGAAGTGCATGTGTCAAATATTTACGCAAGAGAAGAATTTAGACATAAATCTTTTGTTGCACCAGTTGCCGTCGGTCAAATTACTGGGTTAGGTGTAGATGGATATTTATTTGCTCTACAAAAACTTTCATCTCTTTAGAACACACAATGTTTTTTGTCAGATTTTGTTTTAGAAAAAAGTAAAAAATGAAAAAAGCAATTGAAATTTCAACAAGAAAGAAAGACGCTCATAAAATAACCGCAAAAGTACTAAAAAACGGCGGTATTGCCATTATCCCTACAGAAACAGTTTATGGGTTCGCGGCAAGTGCTTTTAATACTTCAGCCATGGAAAGAATTTATGAGGTTAAAGGAAGAGATTACAAAAAGCCTTTAATAATAATGGCTGCAAATATAGAAGCATTAAAAATTCTTGTAAACATTTCAGATAAAGTATTAAAAATTGCCAGCCATTTTTGGCCAGGACAGTTAACACTAATACTTCCGACAACTGAAATAGGGAAGATACTTTCTGGCGGAAAAAGCAATTTGGGCGTTAGGATCCCAAATTCTAATTTTATGCTTAGTTTTTTAAGAGAAATAAAAATTCCCATTTGGACTACTTCAGCAAATATTTCAGGGCGTGAAAGCATAAAAGATGCTTCCGAAATTTATAATTTTGAAACAAATGTAGACATTGTTGTAAACGGAGGAAAGTGCAAATTTTCTTTTGAGTCTACTGTCGTGGATATGGTGGCATACCCTTATACAATTATCCGCAAAGGTTGCTTGGATACGGGTAAAATCTTGAAGTTTTTATAAATTGATTATGAAAATAGCACTTATATGTTCCGGGAGCGAATTACTCAACGGAAAATTAAACACCAATGCGGCTTACATTGGCTCTCGAATTTTTGATATAGGTCTGCACTTGACATCAGTAATAAATGTAGGCGATAGAAAAGAAGATTTAGAAAGAATTTTTAACAGTGCTTTCAAAAATTGCGATATTGTAATTTCCACAGGTGGGTTAGGACCTACTTTTGATGATATAACAGTTGAAACGGCCGCTCAATGTCTAGCACTTGAAATTTACAAAAATGAAAATGTGCTGAATTCTATTAAAAACTATTTTGAAAAACGAAAGCTTTTAACCTTTACAAAAAACAACGAAAAACAAGCAAATATTATCAAAGGTGCAAAAGTTTTAGTCAATAATTATGGTACAGCTCCCGGACAAATGCTGCACTTTGAGTTTAAAGATGTACAAAAACAAGTAAGAAAAACTTTGTTTTTACTGCCTGGACCGCCTAAAGAAATGAAACCTATGTTTGAGGAAAACGTAGTTTCCTTTTTGAAGTGCTATTCTTCAAAGATAACAAAAAGCATGGGTATAAAAGTTTTTGGACTTGCCGAATCTGAAGTTGAACAAATGATAATGCCTGTTATAAAAGATTCAAGCTTTGGCGACAATAATTCAATAGAATTTGGAATTATTGCTTCTAATAGTGTCATAGAAGTAAAGTTTTCAGTTTCAGGTGATGACGAACTTTTAACAGACAAAAAACTTTTAGAATTAAAATTTAGCTTTGAAAATATCTTAAAAGAAAATATTTTTGGCTACGGAAATGAGACGCTTGCAAGCGTTGTAGGTAAACTTCTAACAACTGCAAAAAAAACTATTTCTTTTGCTGAATCCTGCACTGGTGGTTTAATCAGTTCAGCTTTAACAGATGTTCCTGGTAGTTCTCTGTATTTTAAGAATAGCATTATTTCTTATTCCAATTTTGCAAAAATTAAAATATTAGGCGTAAAAGAAGGAACTATTTTAAATACCGGAGCTGTAAGTGAAGAAACCGCAAAAGAAATGGCAGTTGGTGTTTTAAAGCTTTCTGAAAGTGATTATGCTCTTTCAGCAACCGGAATTGCAGGACCATCTGGTGGCACCAAAGAAAAACCTATCGGACTTGTCTGTATAGCTTTTGCAGACAAAAAAAAATGCGAAGCTTTCAAATTCAACTTTACAGGAACCCGAGACAACATTAGAGAAAGAACTGTCGTCACAGCATTAGATATTATCAGGCGTAGAATTCTTTTTTCACGGCTAAAAAATACTGACAAATGAAGCATTAAACAAAAGGTGGTTTGACGTGCCAGGAAAAATAATAAACATTGCTTTTGATGAGAATGTAATTGACTTTTGTGCAGATTATATAGCTAATAAAAAACATAAAATAGCTTTAATTGCAGGCGGAAAAAGAACTTTTTTGTTTTTAAAAAAAAGACTCGCCAAATCTTTTGGAAAAGCGTTTTTCCCATATGATTCTTTCACAAACGAAGAATTTATTGAAAAAATTATTTTTGAAAACACGCAATTAACAAAAATTTCTGAAATATCAGCAGCTTTTATTCTTTATAATTTGGTAAGAGATACCTATCCAAAACTTTTAAACGGTGAAAAAACTTTTGCACAATCTATGGGTTGGCTTTTTGAGCTCTTAACATTCATAGAACAATTAAACTTGGAAAAAGTTTCTAACGCAAAATTGGAAAACATAAAAAACAATGCAGAAATTGGGTATGATGTTCCAGCCAACGTTAACGACCTATTGAAAAATATACTTAACATAAGAGAAGAATTTTGCAAAATTTTAGAAAAGGAACAGCATACTTTAAGAGGCTTAAATTTTTTAAAAGTTGAGAATATGGATGTTTCTAAAATTGTAGGTGACTATCAAGAAATAATAATGCTTGCACCATTTTATTTAGCTAAAACAGAACTCGAAATTCTAAAAAAAATTTATTTAGCTGGTAAGTTGACAGTTATCCTTCATGGAAACCCAAAAGAGTATGAGATATTAAAAGACTTTTATAAGTTTTTTGAAGTTCAACCACCAGAAATAAATAGTATTCAAAAAAAGTATAACTTAAATATTTATTCAGGATTAGACGATCAGTCACAAGGAGCATTAATAAAAAACCTTATAAAAGATTTCAGTAGTGAAAAGTTAGACAAAACTGTTATAGTTGTTCCTGATGCAAAAGGTCTTCAATCCGTAATTTCTGAAATTTCAAATATCACAGATAAATTCAATGTATCAGCAGGGTTTAATGCAGATAAAACCTCACTGTTTTCACTAATCAGCACAATTGTTGAATCGCAGATTTCCAAAAGGGAAAACTCTTACTATGCAAAAAATATTGTTAAAGTTTTATCCAATCCATTGATGAAAAACATGCGCTTTCTCTCGAACAGTGCAGTAGCAAGAATTATAGCTCACAAAATTGAGGAGTATTTGTCAGCAAATTCAAAAAGCATGCTAAGCGGAAAAAACTTTGTTTCTTTTCACGAAATTCTCGATTGTGAAGAAATCATATCTGATATGAGTTCAACTATAACTCAAGCTTGGGAATATGTATCTGCTGAAAAAGTTAAAAAAGTTTTAGAAGAAATTTTTGAAACATTTTTTACTTCTTTGGAAAATATTGAAACGTTAGAGTGTTTAGCTAAACAACTACTTAAAATTATAAAAAAAATTTATTCACTAAGTTCAATAGGAAGCTATTCTTTAAATGTAGATGCTTTAGAAATTTTAATGGTTGTGATTAAAGACATATCAACCTGCCAAGCTGCAAAAGCTAAATTCGACACTGAGGATATCTTAAATATTTTTAAAAACTTAATTAGAAATAAAAAAATAAGTTTATTGGGAACACCTTTGGCTGGTCTTCAATTGCTAGGTTTTTTAGAAACACGCAATCTTTCGTTTGAAAATGTCTTTATTGTGGGCATGACAGACAGCTCTATTCCAGGTGTAAAACGAACTTATGCTCTCATACCAAAGGAAATAATGTTTTCTTTAGGTCTTAAAAGAGTAAAAAAGGAATTTGAAATACAAAAATACCACTTTTACCGTTTAATTTCAGCGGCTAAAAACGTCTCATTCATCTACCCTGACAATGAGAAAGAAGAAAGGAGCAGATTTATAGAAAGCATTGTGTGGTCAGAACAGTTCAAGAACAAAAATATTGATGCTGTGCAGGTTAAAAAGTTTGCTTTGCCAAAGATTGCGGTCTATTCGAAAACCAAGCGAAAATACGAAAAAACAGAAGAAATCAAAAAATACTTAAAAAACTTGTCGTATAGCTACAGTAAAATTGACGCATATTTGAAATGCGAACTCAACTTCTATTTTAAATACATCTTATTGCTTGACGATAAAACCAGAATTGGAGAAGAACTATCTGCAAGCAACATAGGCGATTTCATACACAATTTTTTAAAAAACACTTTTTGTAGAAATACCTTAAAAGAAACGTTGAGTTCTCAGAAATTTGAGGAAAAATTTTACTCTAATTTAGAAAATAGTTTTGCCGAATCAGTATTTTTCAAATCTAGGGAAGATGCTTTCATAATAAAAGAGGTTTTATTTTACAGAATGGGAAACTTCTTAAAATCTGAAAAGGAAAGAAATTTTGAGAAGGTTTACGACTGCGAAAAGCAGTTTTTTTCAGAAATTCACATTGTCGAAAATATCTACAAACTAGACTGTCGGATTGACAGAATTGACAAAACCAACACAAACTTTGCTATTTTAGATTATAAAACTAAAGTAAGCTACGATAAAATAATAACAGGTAAGTTTTTTGAGTTACTAGATGATGCAAATAATTTTAATGTCAAAAACATCAAAGCTGCTGTAGCATCTTTGCAATTGCCATTGTATAAGTTTGTTTTTGAGAAGGCTTGTGGTTTTCAAGTTGATTTCCTTGGAATTTATGATTTAAGAAAAGCAAAAATTGTAGAATTTCCACTACTTGATAGAACCTATGAAAAATGCATTGAGCTAATAAAATACGTTATTTCAGACATAAACTCCGATAAACCTTTTGAGATGTCTAGTACCGAACAGCAATATTGTAAAGATTGCAACTATTTTAACATATGCAGGTAAAGTGGAGGCAGAAAATATGAAATTTTTTTTCAAAACCATGCTGTTTTTATACGTTGTGCTATTTTTTAATTTCTTTGCACAAGCCCAGCCAAAAACAGAAAACCTATTCAAAATAGAAAGAAATAAAAATGCCAACATAGTTATGTACGACGTGAAAACAGATATGAATGGCAATATACCCACAGAAGAACCGATAGATGCTTATTGGATTCTATTTGCAAAAGATGGAAGAAGAGAAGAGCTAGGAAGTATCGATAAAAAAGCCTATGGCTATAAAACATCGTCTGTTTCAGTCAATTCTTTCATTTTAACTTTGAAAGCGGTTCCCCAAAAACCTATAAGAATTTCTATTGTTAATGGAAATCCAAAAGCTCAAATCGAAATCAATAAAAGACAATCATATCTTTCAAAAGTTTATGTTTTTGCAAAACCCGGTCTTATTCCAACTGTCTTATATTACACTCTTACTGGAATAGACATAGAAACCGGTAAAGAAATTAATGAACAAGTTAACGTTGTAAACCAAAACAAATGATAAAAATTATACATTGGCATTAATGAATTTAAAGAGTAGCTTATAAGACATTAAAACAGGAATTTCTATGATTACAAATGCAGCCGCTGTGTTTTTAGGTGGAGGTTTTGGTGCGTTGTGTAGGTTTTTATTATCGGAGTTGGTTCCATTAAATAAATGGGGAATACCGTTTACGATAATATCAGTAAATTTTTTAGGTTGTTTTTTAATCGGTATTTTTGGTGCTTTTTTTATGGTCTTTATCCCACCTCATAAAATCAGACACTTTATAATAACAGGTTTTATTGGTGGTTTTACAACCTTTTCATCTGTTTTTTTAGAAATAGAAATTCTTGCAAGAAATAACATAAATGGAACTGTTTTTTATGTTCTGCTGACAATTATTTTGCCTTCAATAGGCTTTTTTATTGGGCAGACGTTGGTAAAACTAATTTTTAAATAGATGAAAAGAACTTAAATGAACTTAACTATTCCAGAGAAATATAAATCTATTATTGAAAAAATTAATTCTGTTGCAAGAGAAATTAATGTTGATGCTTTTATCGTTGGCGGTTTTGTTCGTGATTTATTGCTGAAAAGAGAGCCAAATGATTTAGATATTATGATTGCGCCAAAAACGCCAAGCAGTTTGGAGAAATTTTGCGGCATAAATTTTGCCAAAACTCTATCTAAAAAATATGTGCTTCCCATATCCGTTTTCGAGCAATTTGGAACCGCAAAACTTAATATTGAAAACGAAGAAGTTGAATTTATAATGCCGCGTAAAGAAATTTACGACAAAAATTCAAGGAATCCGCAAACTTTTCCTGCCTCTTTGCAAGAGGATGCTTTTAGAAGAGATTTTACAGTCAATGCTTTATTTTTAAAAATTGATAATTTAGAGATCATAGATTTAACTTCAAACGGTCTACAAGACATTGAAAACAAACTTATAAGAGTTACAATTGCCGGTGATGAACAAAGGATTTTTTGCGAAGATCCTTTAAGGATTTTACGTGCGATAAGACAGAGCTTACAACTTGATTTTCAAATTGAAAGTAAAACTTGTGAAGCTATGAAATTTGCGGCAAATAAAATAGACATTGTCTCGCCTGATCAAATAAGAGATGAATTAAATAAAATCCTTATTGTGCAAAACCCTTCTAAAGCTTTTTTGGCTATGGACAGCATTGGTTTGCTTGGTAAAATTTTTCCAGAACTTTCAAAATTAAAAGATATAGTGCAACCTAAAAAATATCACAATGTCGATGTTTTTTGCCATACTTTGAAAGTTGTGGATAGAGTGGGAAACAATCTAATTTTAAGAATGGCCGCGTTGCTTTGCGATATCGGAAAATATGAAACATTTAATTTAAAAGACAAAACAATTACTTTTTATAAGCATGAAATAATCGGTGCCAAACTTGCGGAAATAGCTTTAAAACGTTTGAACTATCAAAAAGATTTTTGCTTAAAAGTTGCTGAAATTATTAAAAATCACTTATACCCTAAAATGTACAATGATGATTGGACAGACGCAGCGGTGAGAAGGTTTTTGCAAAGATGCGGCGATAATCTGGGCTTAATTTTAAAAATTTCAAAAGCCGATTATGGCAAGGATATTGGAGAAGAAAAACTCATAAAATTAGAGAATAGGATTGAAGTTTTAAAAAATAAAAACCTGCTTTTTCCTAAAGAAGAACTTTTAAACGGTTCTGAACTTATTGAAATCTTTAAAAAGCCTGCTGGCAAATGGATACGCTTTGCCAAAGAAAAAGTAAACGAAATGCTAATAGAAAACCCCACACTGACAAAAGAAGAAATAATAAAAAGTTTAAAAAAAAGCCAAAATTGAATTGCAGTGCAAAACGCCGTGGACAGAACGTTTAAGCCACGCTGTGTTTTTTGCAAGCGTTCCTGAAATAACAGCTGCTAGTAGCAATGAAAACAAAGCATCGTAAAAATTACGCTATATTTTATGGCAGTTTGAAATCTGTTCTTTAAAACCATATTAATTTTTTATCAGCTTCAGAAAATTTTCCACTGAAATTCTTTCAGGTCTTAAAGAAGCATCTAAATTGCACTGCTCTATTATTTTAGCTGCTGTGGTTTTATCTGATTTTATAAAAGAACTCAAAGAGTTTAAAATTGTTTTTCGCCGCATACTAAAAGCAAATTTAACAAAATCAAACAATACTTTATCAGCTTTTGGCGGAAATTTGTTTGTAAGCTTTACCACTGTAGAAACAATTTTGGGCTGAGGTCTAAAACACTTTTTGGAAACGTCAAACAGTATGTCGCATTTCGCATAATAAGAAGTAAAAACTGAGATATAGCCGTAATCTTTTGTTTGCATTTTAGCACAAAGCCTATGTGCAACTTCTTTTTGAAGCATAAAAACTGCAGTGTCCCAAATCTGTAAAGGTAAAATTTTTTGAATGATTCTTGTTCCTACATTGTAAGGAAGATTTGAGATAATTTTGATTTTTTCAGACAAAAGTGATGAAAAAACAGACTCTAAATTTGTTTTCAAAAAATCTTCATTGATTATCTTGATATTTTCAAATGCGAAATACTTGCTTAAGTTTTTGGCTAAATCTTTATCTATTTCAATAGCAGTTAAAGATCTAGCTTGTTGTTGGATAATTTTTGTGAGAATACCTTTTCCTGGTCCGATCTCAAGAACGCTGTCTGTTGGACGAAGTTGAGCTGATTTGACTATATTGTTTGCTATGTTTGGATCTGTTAAAAAATTCTGACCATGTTTTTGACGCATAAAACAAAAAACTAACCTTTCAATGCGCCCGCTGCAATGCCTTTTATTATATGTTTTTGCATATAAAGATACACTATGACAATTGGAATCGTTGCTATTGTAAGACCTGCCATAAGTAAAGGGTAATCTGTCACAAAAGTTCCCTGAAATACCATTAAACCTCTTTGAATTGGCATTTTAGCTTTATCTTGGAGAACAACTAAAGCAAGCAAAAATTCATTCCATATCGTAAGAGCATTCATAATTACTAAAGTGGCTATTGCTGGTTTTGCAAGCGGCAAAGCTATTCTGTAGTAAATTCCAAATCTTGAACATCCATCTATTAAAGCAGCTTCTTCTACTTCTTTAGGTAGTTCGTCAAAAAAACCTTTCAGTAGAAAAATTGCAAACGCCAATCCATTGCTTATATAGCAAAGCAAAAGACCTGTTCTTGTATCGAGCAGTGAAAGATTTTTTAAAAGTAAAAAGAGAGGAACAAAAACTCCTGGAATAGGTATTAAAAGTGTTGCAATTAAAAGATAAAAGAAAAAGCTTTTTCCAAAAAATTCAAGCCTTGCGAAAGCATAGGCGGCAAGTGTAGATATAAAAATAACAAAAAATACTCCGACAACGGTATAAAAAACACTGTTTAAAAAATATTGACCAAAGTCAGCTTTTACAAAAGCTGTAACGTAATTGCTCCAATTCCATGTTGAAGGTAAAAGAGACATTTTAGAAAATACTTCTTCTTGAGTTTTTAGCGATGAAGAAACCATCCAAAAAACTGGAAACACACAGGAAAGAGAAACTATTATAAGTATAAAATGCGTGATCGTTGCAGAAATAGACCTTTTTAATTTTGGGAAATCCACTTTAAGCTCCACAGCAAGTATTATTTAAATTTTTTAGAGAAATAAATCTGAGCATAAGAAATTACAAGGAGGACAACACCAAAAACGACAGCCATTGCTGTTGAATACCCAAATTCTCCATTATTCATATATTCATAAATCTTTGTAATCGGAACATGCGTGTGACCTGCCGGGCCGCCGCGAGTCATAGAATAAATCAAATCAAAAATTTGCATAGTGCCTAAAATTGTAAGAATGGAAACTATTGTAAAAATTGGCATAAGCAGTGGAAGTGTTACATTTTTAAATTGCTGCCAAGAGTTTGCCCCATCTACGCGTGCTGCTTCGTAGAGTTCCACAGGTATTGTTTGAAGACCGGCAAGCAAAATAATAAATCCATACCCAAAGCCTTTCCACATATGAACAACCGCAACAGAAGAAATAGCTGTTTTGATTTCTGAAAGCCAAGCATAATCATGAAATTCCTTAAACCCTAATCCATATAAAAAATGATCTAAAATTCCAAAATTTCCATCAAAAACAAACTTCCAAATTAAACCCACAACAACGCCTGATAAAACTGGTGGTAAAAAAAATATCGTCCTGTATATATTTTCGCCTTTTACATTTTGATTTACAAGCAAAGCCAGAAGAAGAGCGAGTCCATTTTGAATTGTAAGAGCAAGAAGCGTTATATAGCCAGCGTTTAACATAGATTTCCAAAAAGAAGGATTATTAAACAGAATATCTTTATACTGAGCAAACCCAACAAAAACCATGTTTTTATCAACGCCATTCCACTGAAACACACTGAGTTCGAAAGTTCTAACAATAGGGTATAAGCTAAACACTAAAAACAAGATCAAAGCCGGAATAATAAAACAAAAATTAGTCATCTTTTCTTTATTGGTTATTTTCATTTTTATGCGGTAGCCTTCTTATTTTTCATTTGTCGTGCTTTTTCATCTTGAACATCTTTTGCGGCTTTTTGTGGCGTTTTTTCGCCAATAATTACAGACTGCAAACTTGTGTTTAAAACATTTACAACTTGCCAATCTTCAATTTTTTGAAGCTGTCCAAAAGTATTCGCTATGCTTTCGGCAAAAATCTTCAAAATTGGTGGCAAATCGCTGGAAGCATTTTTATTGGCCGGGATATTTGAAGTTGCTTTGGATAGGAAACTTTGCTGCTCTTCGCTTGTGAACCATTTTAAAAAATCTATAGCTTTTTGCTTATTTGGAGATTTGCTATTAACATAAAAAGCTGAACCTTCGCCACCGAAAAACCTCATAGGGTGCTGTGCTTCTGGAAGTATTGGAAGATAGAAAACTCCATAATTTAAATTTGGGTTCATTGAATTGTAAACGTTTACCCCCCACGAACCATTAAAAGCCATCGCAAATTTTCCAGTAGCAAAACCACGTTCTGCATCTTTGTTTATCATTGTGACGACACCTGTAGCTAATAAATTATTGTCCTTCAATTCTTTAAAAAGGTTAAAAATTTTGACCCAACGTGCATCAGTATACGGAATTACTCCGTCTATTGTGCTTAAAATTCCTTCTTTACCAAAAAGTTCCCATTGATAAGACTGAGCAAAAGCACCAATAATCCAGTTTTCTCCAAATCCGCTTACAAAAGGTTGTATATCGTTAGCTTTTAATTTTTTTGCAAACGCAACAAACTCTCCCCATGTTTTTGGAGTTATCTCAGGGTCTAATCCGGCTTGTCTGAATAAATCTTTATTGTAGTAAATCAACATAGAAGAAACGTCAATAGGTACACCGTAAATTCCAGATTTAACACCCCACTCATTATTTTCTTCAAAAGAGAGATTTTCTAAAGCTCTTTGAAAAAACACATCTTTCCAATTATCCTTATTCATGTCATCTGTAATATCTGCTACGAACCCAGCATTTATGTAAGAAGCTATTTCTTTTTTATTGGCCATAGGATTAAAAATTTCAGGAAGGAGATTTGCGGTTGCTGCTGCAGAAATTTTGTTTTTATAAACATCACTTGGCGCATAAGTCTCAAAAATAACTTTTACTCCAGTTTTTGTGAAATAATCTTTTGCCAATTTTTCAAAAGCATCTTGTCTATCTGTCATCCAATGCCACACCATCACATCTACATCTAACTCTACTGCTTCTTTGGAACAAGAGCTAAAAAAAAGCGCGGAAACAGCGAACAGACACAGCACAGCTCTCAACATCACGCCTCCTTCTTTTTGCTAAAATAAAAAATAAAATGATATAAACCACCGGAACGATTGCGGATGGGATAGTAACAAAAACAACAATTCAAGTCAATAAATTAATGAGAGCTTAAGTAACGAGAGAAATAAAAATGGCAAAAGAAATAATTCTTGCTACAGCTAACGAGCATAAAGTAGCAGAAATAAAAATTTTTTTTAAAGACTTGAAAACCAAATTCACCTCGATGACTTCTTTTGAAAAATATCCACACGTCATAGAAGATGGCAAAACACTGGAAGAAAATGCTGTAAAAAAAGCTAAAATTGTCGCAAAGTTCTTTAATCAATGGACGCTTGCCGACGATACAGGTTTGGAAGTTGATTTTTTAAATGGAAAGCCGGGTGTTCACACAGCAAGATATGCCGGAAATAATTGTTCATACCAAGATAATAGCAACAAGCTTCTTGAAGTTTTAAAAGATGTTTTGCCGCAAAAAAGAACTGCTGTTTTTAAGACAGTAATTGCATTAGCAAACCCCGCTGGAGGCGTTTTTTTGGCAGAAGGCAAATTGTTTGGTATAATTTCGACGTTTCCTTGTGGTAATTGTGGGTTTGGTTATGATGCTGTATTTTATCTTCCGGAATGCAAAAAAACTTTAGCAGAATTTAGCTTGGAAGAAAAAAGTTCTTTAAGTCATAGGGCAAAAGCTTTAAAAGCTGCAAAAAAAATTATAGAAGATTTAGTCGGGGAGTAGCGTAGTTGGCTAACGCGCCTGCTTTGGGAGCAGGAGATCGCAGGTTCAAGTCCTGTCTCCCCGATATTTTTTTAACGGAGTGTTTTAATGGTAGTTCTTACTGGCGCCGCAGGTTTTATAGGAAGTTGCTTTTTATGGAAATTGAACAAAGAAGGCATTAAAGATATTTTAATTGTAGACCACTTAGATGATGACGAAAAATGGAAAAATTTGATTGGAAAAACTTTCTCTGATTACATGCAAAAAGAAGATTTTTTAAGTGCTGTTGTAAGCAAAAAAATTCCTAAACCAGATAAAATAATACACCTCGGTGCTTGTAGTTCAACCACTTTCACTGATGCAAATTATTATGTGAAAAATAACTATGAATTTTCAAAAGTTCTTGCACTTTGGTCGTTTGAAAATAATGCCCATTTCATTTATGCATCTTCTGCAGCAACATATGGAAGTGGTCAATACGGATATGATGACAGCGTGGATATAATTGCAAAATTATCACCATTAAATCTTTATGGCTTTTCAAAACATATGTTTGATTTATGGCTTTTAAGTAATGGGTATTTAAATAAAGCCACAGGGATAAAATTTTTTAATGTTTTTGGTCCTAATGAGTATCACAAAGACGACATGAGAAGCGTAATTTGCAAAAGTTACGATGATGTTTCGCAAAAGGGAATTATAAAACTATTTAAATCTTACAACAGCAATTATCCAGACGGTGGTCAAAAAAGAGATTTTGTTTATATTAAAGATGTAGTAGAAGCAATGTTTTTTTTATTTCAAAACCCAAACCAAACGGGCGTTTTTAACCTGGGAACTGGAAAAGCTATGTCGTGGAACGATGTGGCAGTGTCAATGTTTGCAGCTGCCGGAAAACTAGTAAACATAGACTATGTTGGGATGCCACCGCATTTAAAAGCAAAATACCAATATTTTACTCAAGCTAAAATGGATAATTTAATAAATGCTGGCTACAAAAAACCTTTTACGCCGTTAGAAGATAGCATTCGCGATTATTTTTCTTACCTCAAAAATAAAACTTACTTGTGAAAAATAGAGGTGCCCAAATTGGCGCTTTCAAAAATTATAAAAATTATAGATTTATTTAAGAAACAAACAGTTCTAGTTATCGGCGATGTAATGATAGATAAATTTATTTGGGGTAAAGTTTCTAGAATTTCTCCGGAGGCGCCAGTTCCAGTTGTTGAAGTAGCTAAGGAAACAGAAGTTTTAGGCGGAGCCGCAAATGTCGCAAGCAACATAACGTCACTTGGCGCCAAGTCTTTTATTATCAGTGCAATAGGTAACGATTATAATGGAAAGCTTTTGACAAACCTGTTTGCTGAAAAAAAAATAAATACAAATTTTTTAGTTTACGAAAACAAAAGACCTACTATTACAAAAACAAGAGTTATTGCAGCAAGTCAACAGCTTATCCGGGTTGATAGAGAAATAAAAGGTCATTTTTCGCATTTAACTGAAAATGAAATTATTAAAAATATAACAGATATTTTACCTAAAACGAATGCTGTGATAATTTCAGATTATGGCAAAGGAGCAGTATCGCCTAATATATTAAAAAAAATTATTTCGCTTGCTGAAAAATGCAAAATCCCCGTTACAGTAGACCCTAAAATTGAGTACTTTAAAAAATATAGAAAAGTTACTACAATAACGCCGAATACAAAAGAAGCGATAGAAGGAATGAACGCTAAAAACATAAAAACTGATGACGCACTTGCAAAATTAGGAAGAAAAATATTAAAGACTTTGCGATCAAAATCAGTTCTCATAACTAGAAGCGAAAAAGGCATGATGTTGATAGAAAATGATAAAATTACTAATATACCTACAAGGGCGAAAGAAGTTTATGATGTTACAGGCGCCGGCGACACAGTTATTTCAGCTATGACTTTAGCGCTCTCGGCAAAGGCAGATCTTGTAAGTGCAGCTGAAATTGCAAATTTCGCAGCTGGAATTGTAGTTGCAAAACTTGGTACAGCAACAACATCTACCGAGGAATTAAAAAAAGTTATAACGGATTTTTACAAATGAAAACAGCAATTATTATACCAGCAAGATATGGTTCTAAAAGATTTGAAGGCAAACCCTTGCATTTGATAAATGGCAAGCCGCTCATTGCTTATACTTTGGAAGCAGTTAAAAAGTGCAAAACAGCAGATTTTATGGCGGTGGCTACCGATGATAAACGTATACATGATGTTGTTAGAGATTTAAATGTTAATGTTTTTATGACACCTCAAGAATGCAAAAGTGGAACAGATAGAGTGGCATGGCTTGCAAAACATTACCTGCAAAAATACTCTGTTTTCATAAATGCTCAGTGCGATGAACCGTTGATAGATTCTGAAGTTATTGATGACCTTTCAGCAACGCTGAAAGCAGACAAAAGCGTTCAGTATGCCACCGTGGCATTTCCAATAAAAGACAGAACCCTTGCAGAAGATCCAAATATTGTCAAAGTAGTTTTTGACAATAAGCAAAATGCGTTGTATTTTTCGAGGTATCCGATACCATACAACAGAGATAAAAATAAAATTGACTATTACAAACATATTGGTGTTTATGCTTATAAAAGAAAATTTTTAATAGACTTTATAGAGAGTAACACTTCTTCTCTAGAAAGTGCCGAAAGTCTAGAGCAACTGAGAGCTTTAGAAAACGGGCAAAAAGTAAAAATTATTATCTCTAATAAAGACTCTATCAGCGTAGACGTTCTGCAGGACATACCAAAAATCACGAAATTTTTAAAGTAGCTCATCCCCCGCGATTTTAATTTTTTTTAGATGAGATATTTATCCAGTTTTGCTTTTTAAATCCTCGTGCTTTCCAAGCGTTACCACACCTTCAATAAGGTGTGGACTCTGCTTCCTTTTTGAAAATGCCTCGCATTAACTTTAACTACACCTTTACTAAAAGTACCCACCATCTTTGCATTTAAGCCACCCTTTTTTAAAGTACGGTCGTTTTGCAAGACTTGGCAGCTATTCACCATTCCCAAAGAGAGTCGCAAGCTGTAAATTCCCACTTTCTTTGTCGTACGCACTTTTGCATTTAATTCCCATTTTTCTTGTCGTGTGCGTCCCTTGCCCTTAATTCCACCTTTTTTAAAGGGGGTAGGCAGCGATAGCTGACCGGGGGTTTTAAAACCTAAACACCAAGACCTAAACCCCACACAAATTTACTTAAAAAAATAAATATGAGTGTTTTATGCTAGAATTCACAAGAATTTCACATTTGGGATTGATTTTAATTGCAAAAAATAAATAGAATGCACGTGAACTTGGAACACTCCGGTTGTTAAAATCTAAATTTTTAAAAATTTAGTTGTTTTGTCTTCAATTTTTGCTCTTTTTAATGGAATTTTTGAAAACAAGTTTATAAATTAAATCTACTGCGTTTTTCGAGATGTATCCATTAAAAAGCGGAAGACTTGTTGTGCGTTTTCAAGTAAAAAAATTTTTTAACCAACCAAATTCCACTTTTTTTAAAAATATTTCTAAAAAATGAATAAGAGATGAACATAAATTTAATAGTTTATTTAATTTAAGCTTGTCGTAAAATAAAAACAGAAGCACGAGGAGGGTAGTAGCAATGAGTAAGTTAAGCGGGTGTGTTAAGAAAAATTTTGGTGTTGCAGAGTTTTTTAAGGCGTTTATCAGTGCAGTTGTTTTGTCGATTAGCAGTTTGAGTTATGTGCGTGTGATATCGATAATATTAGTAAATGCGATGTTATTGTCATTTGTTTATGGTGAAGGATTATCGATGGTGCTGGGAGGAGTTCGCGAGAGCGGGAAATTCAATCAAATATTTAAAGATTTTGCATTGCCGTACACGTATGGCAGCATAACGAACGCTCGGGATAGCGGCAGCGACAGCGTCGTTGTTTTGGTTCAAGATTTGCATATGCATAGTGGAGTTCAAGGAAATATAAGCAAAATAATAGGAGCATTTGACGAGAAATATGGAGTAAAAGA
>JAITSO010000012.1 GCA_031287735.1 Elusimicrobiota bacterium
GTTGTGGGTTTTAATTCCCACTTTATTAAAGGGATGGACAGTGTTGTTATTCCCACTTTTTTAAAGGGGGTGGGCGCGATAGCGGCCGGGGGTTTTAAGACCTATCGATTTAACGTTTACTTATAAATTTATATGAAAAGCTGGAAATTTAGGTTTGAAAACCCCCGTCCTATCGGACACCCCCTTTAAAAAAGGTGGAATTAAAGTCGAGGTGGGATTAAAGTCGGGGTGTTATTCCCACTTTATTAAAGGGGGTGGGCGCGATAGCGGCCGGGGGTTTTAAGACCTATTGATTTAACGTTTAGTTATAAATTAAAATTTAGGTTCGAAAAATTCCGTCCTATAAATTTATATGAAAAGCTGGAAATTTAGGTTTGAAAACCCCCGTCCTATCGGACACCCCCTTTAAAAAAGGTGGAATTAAAGGCGAGGTGGGATTAAAGGCAAAAGCTCGGCTTTCTTTTAGTGGAGTGAGAATAACGACACAGGTTTAATTACCATTGTTAATTGAAAATCATTTAAAATTTCTTTGCCAGCGCAAAACATGTGATTTAACAGACTCTATCAATGCAAGTATCAGCGAAAATTCTATGCCTATAATGATAATAGCAGCGTAAACTTTTGCATATGCTCCCCAGCCTTTTGCCCAGTTTATATAAAAGCCAAGACCAGCTTCGGCGCCTATCATTTCAGAAACTATCAGTGTTGTAAATGAAAAAGCAGTGGCTGTCATAATGCCCATAAAAATGCTTGGCATTGCTGATGGTAAAGCTACACGGAAAAGTAAAAATTTTTGATCAGCTCCAAGTGTTTTTGCAAGTTCAAAATAAACTTTAGGTGTTGCACTAATTCCAGAAGCTACCATTGAAGAAACTGGGAACCACGACGCTATGAAAATCAAAAAAATTCCGGTAGCAAAACTGCTTGGCAAGATAACTAATGCAACAGGTATCCACGCTACAGCTGGAATTATACCAGTAATTTTTATAATTGGCGAAAGCCAATAATCCCATTGGCGCAGCCAACCTATTAAAATTCCTGTTGCAAGACCTAAAATTATTCCTGTAGATAGACCGGCAAAAAACAATCTCATAGAATAAATAGCACTTTTTAATAAAAGTTGTCTATCTTGAACTATAACATCTACAATTTGGCTAAAACTTGGGAAAAACGGCATAGGAAAAATACCGCTTTTTGCAGTTGCCAAATCCCATAAGGTTAAAGCTATTGCAACAGCAAAAACAAATTGCGATCTGTAATAAAGTTTTACTCTGAAAAAAGGTCTTTTTAATGCAAAGAAATATAAAATTAAAAGTATAACTATTACAGAACTTATTGCTATTTGGTAAGGTAAAGACCGTACTTGCTCAACAAACGGTAAAAAAATATTTACAGTTAAAGCAATAAAAAAAGAGAAAACCGAAAGCCAAAACCACCATTCAGATTTCGGTTTCCAATAACGCGTGTCGCCTACTATAAGAGGATTGTCAAACCATTTTTTTGTTTTTGCAAAGCTCATGTGCAGACCTTTTTTGAGATTTTGATTGTTAATTTTACACTACCAATTCTCCATATTACCGTAAAAAACAGCAAAATGGAGATGGTAGAATTAGCATACAATGACCTTAGAAAAACACCACTTTTTAACTTAATTTAGCCAATTAGCTGTAAATATCATATAGAAATTTACTTTTTCTTTTTGCTTCCTTTAGATTTAGCAAGCTCTTCTATGTCTACATACAAATTGTCAATGAATTTTTGGGCATCCAAATCTTTTGGCAAATAGCCAGTTTTTGTCAATTCCTGAGCAAAATAAAGTGCATCTCTTTTGGCCTGTTCTTTTGGCAAACCATGAGTTTGTCCGTGCTTATAATGTTTAAGCAATCCGGTTATAAGCTTTAAATCATCTTCGGTTCCTTCTACTGGAATGTACTTTTTCTCTAAAATAATTTTTGCAGCTTCTTCAGTGTTTTGACCTATCCATTTTGTAGATTTGTAGTAAGCTCTTAAAATAGCCGCTATTTGTTCTGGTTTTTGGTCGACAAGCTTTCCAGATGCAAAAAGGAAACAGCAAAATTTACCTGCAAATAAAGGATCAGTACTTAAATCGCTAAAAACTTTATAACCTTTCTGCTCTAAAATTGTAGCAAAAGGATCCCAAGCGGCGATAACATCAATTTCACCTTTTTCTGCAGCAGTTACCAATTGATCATTAGGATATGGCACCCACTTTACATCTTGAGATGGATTTAGTCCGGCGTTCCCTAAAATCACAGAAACCACAGACATTGGCGTTCCGCCGATTTCATCAACTCCGATTTTTTTACCTTTGAAATCTTTAGCAGTTTTTACTTTAGAATTTTTTGGTAGCAAAACTTTTATGCAGCCTTCGTGTATACCGCCAACAAGTTTAACATTAACTCCATTATGAACAGCTGGAAAATACTGAAAATCACCATTGATAACAGGAATTTTCCCAGTAGCAAGCGCTGTTCTTGTAACCTCAAAAGACGCTCCACTTGTAAGCTTCACTTTTATGCCTTCCTCGTCAAAAAACTTTTTTTCATAAGCTATATAGGCAGTTGCTCCGCACACAGCTCCGGAAAGTGCTGGAATTTCAACTTCTCCATAAGGATATTTTGCCTTATCAAGTGCGGCAAACGCAGAAGAATTTAAAACAGTAAGAACTGATAAAGCTGCTAAGCACAAACTTTTAAAACATTTCATTTTTTTCTCCTTTTTTAATTTTTAGTCTGATTTTTTACAAAACCAAGCTACTTTTTCTTGTTTTTAGGTGTTATTGCAAAAACTCTACTTGTAAAACCCGTTCCATCTTTAACATTAGGAAATGTCAGAAAAACTATAGAACCCGTAGGTGCGAGTTTGTCCAAATTTTTTAAAAGTTCAACATTAAGTATTCCGCTATCAAGAACATAATTTTCAGCAGGCATTGTGTCGCCACCGGTAACTGCCGAATCTGTATCTGGCGTTTCATGTCCTATAACCGCTGCTTTGCGTTCTTCTATAAGAAATTTTAGTGCTTCTAAGCTCCAACCCGGGTAATGAGCATTTCCTTGTTTATCTTTATTTTCATATTTCGAAGCTGGACGTTTTGACCAATCACTACGAAAAGCCACGAAAGCTCCTTGCGGTATTTCACCATATTCGGTCTCAAATTTTAGCACGTCTTGTTTAGTCAATTGATAATCAGGGTTTTTCGCAACAGCTTTTGATTTATCAATTATAACCAGCTTGTATGCCAAATCTTTTACACCATAAGTGTTTGCCAAACGACCGTCAGGGTTAAAATGTCCAGGAAAATCTGTATGGGTTCCATATTGACCAGGCAATGTATAAAGATGGGCAAGAAATACACCTCCGGTATTTTCAAAAGTGTATTTTTCTTTTACTTCTAAAGCGTCAAAGCCGTACCAATGAGGCGTTTTGTCGCTCAGCTCAAAACTTAAATCTACCCATTGGTAATTTGATTTCAAATCGTCAAGTTCATTCCATAAATTTTTATCCTGTGCTGCAAAAATATTTACTGCGTTTAAAAAAAACACTGCAAATATCAATAAATTTTTCATATTTCATCCTTTTTTAGACTAAAATGCTTTTTAGATTAAAATGCTTTTTAAATTTTTACAGGCTGCAACAGACATTTTTATGACTTTTCAACTAAATCACATAGCATCACATTCGCAAAACGCTGTAGTCTTTAAAATTTCTCATTTTAATGCCTCCTTAAAAGCTTGGTCTAAATCTGCTATCAAATCATCAGGATCTTCTAAACCTATTGAAAGCCGAATTAAATTCAAAGGAATTTTTGCAAGTGCTAAATCGTCGTTGGTCAGTTCGCCATGAGTCACTTTAAAAGGATCTATCACCAAAGATTTTGCGTCTCCAAGATTTGCTAAATATGTGAATATTTTTAAAGCATCTATAAATTTTTGACCTTGCTCTTGAGAGCCGTTTATTTCAAAAGATAAAACAGAACCTGTACCTTTTGGAAAATATTTTTTTGCAAGTTCATTATAAGAGCTATTTTTTGCTGTTGGATAATTTACTTTTGATACATAAGAACTGTTTTCAAGGTATTCAACTATTTTTTTTGTGTTTGAAACTTGTTTCTGCAATCTTTCAGAAAGCGTTTCTATTCCAATTAATACGAGATACGCGTCAAATGGACTTAACGAAGAACCAAAATAGTTGAGATAATCCATTCTTGCTTTTCCAATAAATGCGATATTTTTAAAAACCTCTAAATAAGAACGCTTAACAGCATTTTCGTCTCTTAAAGTGTAATGTTTTTTATAAAATTGAGGGAATTTCGCTTCTTTCCATTCAAAATTTCCACTATCAAGAATTATTCCGGCGATAACGTTTCCATGACCACTTAAACCTTTTGTTGCAGAATAAACAACAATGTCAGCTCCGTGTTCAAAAGGGTTAAACAGATATGGAGTTGCCACAGTGTTATCTACTATTAAAGGTATATTGTGTTTGTGAGCAAGAGCTGATAGTGCTTCAATATCAAGCAGAGTTACTAAAGGATTTCCAATAGATTCAATAAAAATTGCTTTTGTATCCGGTTTAATTTCTTTTTCAAGTTCTTTTACATTTTCAATATTTGGTGAAAAATCAAATTTTATACCAAAACGTGGGAAAATAGACTTAAAACTATCAAAACTTCCTCCGTAAAGGTAAGGACTTGTGAGAATTCTGCCTCCACCTTCGGCAATTGCAAAAAATGTGTACGTTATTGCCGCCATACCTGAAGACAAAGCCAAAGCAGCTGCTGCTCCGTCAAGTGCTGCAACTCTTTTTTCAAGAACGTCAACAGTTGGATTGTTTATTCTTGAATAAAGCCAAGCATTTTCTTGATAAGTTACGATTCGCTTTGCTCTTTGTGTTCCTCCTAAATCGTAAGAAGTGGTTTGATAAATTGGAACTGAAACACAATAATTGTGGTCTTTTGGTTCATAACCTGCCCTGATTTTTAAAGTATCAAAATTAAATTTGTTTTTTGCCATTTTTTAATCCTCCTTTTTAAAACATACTAATCATATATGTTTGCTTAATGTTAATTTTTAATTAAATTTTTGTCAAGGTGTTTAATTTTCTTATGTCTGTTTTACGATTAGCTATCAAATGTATATTTGAACAGCTTTTTAGAATTTGCTAGAATCGCACAGGTTTGTGCAAGGAAGTTTATGCAGAATTTTAGCTTTTCAATCCAATGGAAATTTAGGAGAAAAAATGAATGTTGCAAAAAAAATTATTTCACAACATTTGGTGAGCGGAAACCTCAAAATTGATGAGGAAATAGGCTTAAAAATAGACCAAACGCTTACCCAAGATGCTACAGGAACAATGTCTTATTTGCAATTTGAAGCAATGAATGTGCCAAAAGCAAAAACAGAATTGTCAGTAAGTTATGTTGATCACAACACTTTGCAAGCAAGTTTTGAAAGTGCTGATGATCATAAATTTTTGCAGACGATAGCTAAAAAATATGGAATAATTTTTTCGCCCGCCGGAAATGGAATTTGCCATCAAGTTCATCTGGAAAGGTTTGGAATTCCTGGAAAAACTTTAATGGGTTCAGATTCACACACTCCCACAGGCGGTGGTCTTGGAATGTTAGCTTTTGGAGCTGGTGGTCTTGATGTAGCTTGTGCTATGGCTGGACAACCTTTTTTTATATCTATGCCGCAAATTATTAAAGTTGAACTTAAAGGAAAATTGAAAGATTGGGTAAGTGCAAAAGACATAATTTTGGAACTCTTGCGCATTGAAACAGTTAAAGGTGGACGTGGGAAAATCTATGAATTTTGCGGAGATGGTGTAAAAACTTTGTCTGTTCCAGAAAGAGCGACAATTACAAACATGGGAACTGAATTAGGTGCAACTACAAGCATTTTTCCTTCCGACGAAATAACTAAAGATTTTCTTGAAAAACAAGATAGAGCAGCAAGTTGGTCTGAAATTTTCCCTGACGTAAATGCACAATATGACGGAGAAATAATCATAGATTTGGATTTGTTAGAACCTCTAATGGCTGTTCCACACAGTCCAGATAATGTTAAAAAAGTCGTGCAATTAAAAGGACTAAAAATAGATCAGGTTTGCATAGGGTCTTGCACAAACTCATCTTTGTCAGACATGCTTTTAGTGTCTTATGTTTTAAAGAATAGAAGAATTTGTCCGGGTATAAGTTTCACTGTTTCGCCTGGTTCAAAGCAAGTTTTAGCAATGCTTGCAAAAGAAGATGCGTTGTTTGACATAATTGAAAGCGGTGCAAGAATTTTAGAAAACGCTTGCGGACCTTGCATAGGAATGGGTCAATCTCCCAAAACGTCTGGAATTTCAATCAGAACTTTTAATAGAAATTTTGAAGGTAGAAGCGGAACAAAAGACGCTCAAGTTTATTTATGTTCTCCAGAAACTGCATTAGCTGCAGTTTTAACTGGTGAAATTTCGGACCCGCGAGAAGTTTTAGGAACAAAACCTACAATTGGATTACCTGACCGTTTCTTGATAGATGATGATGTTTTTCAAAAACCTGC
>JAITSO010000022.1 GCA_031287735.1 Elusimicrobiota bacterium
TTTGGAAGAGGTGCTGTTGAAGAAGCTGCTCGTCTAAAAAACAAGGAAAACCGCATCATAAAATTGGTAACGGTTGCAGAAATAATACCTATTGCTGTAAAGCCCACAATTGTCATAAATATCAACGAATTAGAGCGTGGCATTGACGATTTGCGCAAAATAGAATTGATAGCCGAAGGAAAAAGTGAAGCAGGTATTGAGTTTTACAGTTGGGATTTTAGCTATGATAAAGAGAAAGGGTTTAAGCCTTCAATATTTATTGACAAAGGCGGAAAGCAAACAGTTTCTCTAAAAACTGGAACGCACAATATAGCTGTAAAAGTTGTTGATAATGATGGGTTGGAAAATATAGAAATGGTAAAGCTAAAAATAAATGGTGTTGTAGAACATAGCCGGTAGTTTTTTAGTGGGTTTTTGTTTATTTCGCTAGCGTTGCTGGTTTTGTTGATATTGGGTGAATTTTAGGTTTTAAAACCCCCGGCCGCCGTTGGCGCCCACCCCATTTAAAAAAGTGGGAATAACGGCAAACCAGCACACACCCTTTTAGAAAAGGTGGAATTAAAGGCAACGACGCGACTGCCACAAGGGAAAGGTGGAATTAAAGCCAATGCAGCTGCTCAACCGGTCTTTAAAAAAGGTGGATTTAAAGACTACTTTTAAAGTACGGTTGTTTTGCAAGACTTGGCAGTTATTCACCTCTTTCCTAAAGTGGATGGACGCCAACGCCGGCCGGGAGTTTTAAAACTAAAATATAAAATATAATCTCAATGTGCATTTGCTTAAAAATTAAATTCTGTCGGTTAAAAAACTTGGTGACATCACCACATACAAGCATAGAAAAAGCGTTTTAACGGTTTAAGACGTTAAAAAAATTTTATAAGCTGTAATTTATTGGAGGATTAAAATGAGAAGTGATCAAATCAAAAAAGGCGTTGTTAGAGCACCTAATAGATGTTTATTGTATGCAACAGGAGTTAGTCCTAAAGATTTAAACAAGCCGTTTATAGGAATAGCTTCGTCTTTTAGTGATTTAGTACCAGGACACATTGCTATGAGAGATTTGGAAAGATTTATAGAAAGAGGAATTGCTGCAGGCGGCGGCGTTCCTTTTATTTTTGGCGCACCGGCAGTTTGTGACGGAATTGCAATGGGTCATAGCGGAATGCATTATTCTTTAGCGTCAAGGGAAATTATTGCGGATTTAGTTGAAACTGTCGCAAGTGCTCACATGCTTGACGGACTTGTTCTTTTATCAAATTGCGATAAAATTACCCCCGGAATGCTTATGGCAGCCGCAAGATTAAATATACCTTCAATTGTTGTAACAGCAGGTGCTATGATGACAGGAATGTATGAGAAAAAAAGACGTTCTATGGTTAGAGATACTTTTGAAGCTGTCGGGCAATTTCAAGCTGGAAAAATTAATGAAGAACAACTAACCGAACTTGAAATCGCTGCTTGTCCCGGGGCAGGTGCTTGTCAAGGAATGTACACTGCAAACACAATGGCTTGTTTAACTGAAACCATGGGAATGTCTTTGCAAAATTGTGCGACAGCTTTAGCAGTGAGTGCAAAGAAAAAACGGATAGCCTATGAGTCTGGAATTAAAATTGTAGAGCTTGTAAAAAGTGATATAAAACCGAGAGATATTTTAACTTTAAACGCTTTTAAAAATGCAATTACCGCCGATATGGCTTTAGGCGGTTCTACAAATACAGTTTTACATTTGCCGGCAATAGCTCATGAAGCCGGTATAAAATTGCCACTTGAGTTGTTTGATGAAATTTCAAAGAAAACTTCACAGATAGTTTGTCTTGAACCGGCAGGCGATCATTATATGGAAGATTTAGACAATGCCGGTGGAATACCTGCCGTATTATCAGCATTGGCAAGTTCTCTTTCTCCATCAAAAACTGTAAACGGAGAAGATGTTACAGCAATTGCTAAAAATGGAAAAATTTTAGACGAAGAAATTATTAGAGTAAAGAATCCTTACAAAACCGAAGGCGGCATTGCGATTTTAAGAGGAAATATTGCGACTAACGGCTCTGTTGTAAAACAAGCGGCCGTAAGTGAGAAAATGAAAGTGTTTAGTGGACGCGCTCGGGTTTTTAACAGTGAAGATGATGCGATGAAAGCAATTTTAGATAAAAAAATTATTGCAGGAGATGTTGTGGTAATCAGGTATGAAGGTCCGGCCGGCGGTCCTGGAATGAGAGAAATGCTAAGCCCGACAAGTGCAATACATGGAATGGGTTTATCAGATTCTGTCGCTTTGCTTACAGATGGACGCTTTTCAGGAGGCACAAGAGGTCCTTGCATAGGACATATTTCACCAGAAGCCGCTTCAGGCGGAGCTATAGGGATAATTGAAGAAGGTGACACCATAAAAATAAATATTCCAAAAAGAACTTTAAATGTAGATTTAACAGACGCACAGATAAAAGAACGTCTGGCAAAATCAAGAAAGCTAGAACCAAAAATTAAAAATGGTTATCTCGCAAGATATGCAAAACTAGTTCAATCTGCAGACACCGGAGCTATTTTGGAATAAAACTAAATATGTGTGTTGCATAAAACTTGGTCAAAAACGTCATGCAATTGAATTTCAGTGCTAAATTTCAGCTGTAGATACTCCGCAACATTACCTAATGTTAGTTTTTGCTTGAGCTTGCCAAGCACTCGCATTCATTGGATAACATTACCTATCGAATTTAGCGTCTATTCCAATTTGCAGTGCTGCACGAGGCATTGGATAACCATCAACTATTTCATATTTTTCATTTGTTATGTTAGAAACTTTCAACCAAACGTTTATGCCTTTTGCAGCATTATAATTTAGAGAGGTATCTACAGTGATTATGTCTTTTATTTCTTTCGTATTGGCTTCGTCAGTGTAATATTTATCTCTGTAGTTGAGTATTGCTGAAAAAGAAACAGTTTTATATGGTTTTAAAATTAAAGAATAATTAACTGTGTTTTTGGGACTATAATAAATAGATTTTCCATAGTAATTTGTTGATTTGTTTTTACTTTCAAGATAGGTGTAATTGGTTTCATGGGTAAGCCAAGATGTCATTATAAACCCAAGACTGAATTCAACTCCACATTGTTGCGCTTTTCCAATATTTTGCGGCGTCCAAGTGTTATCTAAAATAATTAAATTGGAACTGTCTATAAAAAACCCCGTGACAGCAGTTTTTATATTACTTTTTGTAAATTCAAAACCTAAATCACTTGAAATACCTTCTTCAGGTTTTAAATCAGAATTTGCAAAACCTGGATAGTACAAATCTGCAAAAGTTGGTGCCCGCCAGACTTTCCCACTATTTGCAGATATTTTGAAATTTTCTGTCAAATTTGCAATCACAGATATTGACGGAGTAAAAACATTACCATAAGCCGAATTGTTATCATATCTTACGCTTGGAATAAATCTTAATAAAGCGATTGGACTGAAAACATATTGAGCATAAGTTGCAATAGTTTCTCTTTTCTTATCTATAGTTGGGGTTCCATCCACTACTCCAGAAATTCCTGTATTTTCATTTTTATAAGAATCTTGATAGCATTCTATTCCAAACAAAATATCGTTCCAAAAAATCTCACCTTGAACGCCAAGTACTTTATTTGTAGATTTTGCACCACCCCAACTACTGTCGTTAAAACCTACATTTTTTGAATTATATACAGATGTTCTTATTTCTGCATTTGTTAAATTTAATTTGTAATCCGCTTTGATGTATTCATTGTGGTCACGTTGTCTGCCAAAGTCATTGTAAATTGTTGAACCTGGGTAACTGAAATCTGCATCATAGCTATTTGCAGATAATGACAATGAAGAGTTTTCAGTGATATTTACAGAACCGTTAAACAAAATATTTGAATCTTTATATTGTGAATTTTTCCTATAACCGTCTGTTTGATAAACTGAACCTGCAAATAAAACGTTAATTTTATCTGAATAATACGGCAATACTGCATAGGGTTTGAAAGTACCATCAGAACCAAAAAATGTTCCGACGTTTGTCTGCGTGTGTTCTTTTGCAGTTTTAGTTATAACATTAATAACTCCGCCAAACGACCCCGTTCCGTAAACAGAACTTCCAGAACCTCTAATAATTTCTACACGCTCTATCATAGAAGCCGGCATTGACGTAAAATTTGCACTGCCCGAATCTGCACTATTTACTTTACGCCCGTCAATCAAAAGCAATGTTCTTGCTGCTCCTGCCACACCTCGAACAAAAACTGTAGGTGTTCCACCAACGTTTCCATTTGTTTTGTAAAACAAACCGACTTCATTTTCCAATAATTCTGCTAAATTCTTGATATGTTTTTCTTCAATTTCTTCTTTTGTGATAATTGTGACATTTGTTGGCAAATTTTCAATATCAACTTCAGATTTTGTCAAACTTAAAAATACTTCGTGTTCTTTAGCAAAGACAATACTTGTTAAAACTGCATTTACTGCAAACAACAATGCTACACATAATGACACTGCACACAATTGACCTGACTCTTTCATACTAAAAACCCTCCTTAGTGGTCGGCTTTTACGCCTGATTTAAAGATAGCCAATATTCTGACTTAGAAACACTCGCTTTCAATAATTCCTTCCCAAAATTTTTGTTTCAGTGAAATTATCGAATTACAGTTTCAATACAGCGGCTGGACCGTGCCTGATTCTCACAGGTTTCCCGTCTATCTTTACCTAAAATAACTTAATGTTTATTTACTATTTCCCGCTTTTCTTGAACAGCGTAATTCGACGGGTAAACGATTTTTTTTATTTCTTCTAAATCAGATTCTGTTAAAATTTCCGTATCAAAAGTGGTTCTGAACAAATGTTGTATTTTTGAGGATTTTAGAATTTCAATAGAACGTTTTATAGACCCTAAATTAGCACCATTGAAAAGCTTATACTTTTCAAATGGTGCTTTAATATCCATTGCAGCAAAATCTATTAAATTTTTATTTATCAATTCTTCTAAAATGTTTGGTGAAGAGCCGTTAGTGTCAAGTTTTACGCTATAACCCATATCTTTTAATCTGGCAATGAAAAATTTTAAATCACTTTGCAATGTCGGTTCACCACCACTTATTACCACACCTTGCAAAAGCCTTTTTCTTTTCTTTAAGAATTCTAAAATCTCATTTTCGTTAAACGTCTTTTCAAAAAGTTCAGGCTTAACTAATTGCAAATTATGACAGTATGAACACAACATATTACATCCTTGTGTAAATACAATAGCCGCAATTTTTCCGGGATAATCTATCAATGAAACTTTTTGAAAACCGCCTATTTTCATAATAACTTTGGTTAAATTATAACTAAAATTTAATCAACTGCAGCCGCTCTTGCCTTTTTTGCAACTGCCACCATATTTTTTAAAGCGGGAATAGTCTCTTCATAACCTCTTGTTTTTAGTCCACAATCAGGATTTATCCAAAAAAAACCTTTGTCTATAACTTTTATAGACCGGTCTACAATTTCAAAAATTTCATCTTGAGGTGGAATTCTGGGTGAGTGAATATCATAAACGCCAAGACCTATAGAGCGATCAAACTTCATTTTTTCAAAAACTTCGATTATTTCTCCACGACTTCTTGAAGCTTCTATAGAAATTACGTCAAAATCCATTTTGTAAATATCTCCAATAATCTCATCAAACTCAGAGTAACACATGTGGCTGTGTATTTGTGTTTGAGGTTTTACTTTATCATTTGTAAGTCTGAAAGATTTTACCGCCCAATCTAAATAGTCTTTTTGTTTTTCTTTCTTTAACGGCAAACCTTCCCTAAAAGCCGCTTCGTCAATTTGTATAATTTTTATCCCTGCACTTTCTAAATCTAAAACTTCATCTCTTAAAGCAATTGCCAGCTGGAAAGCAATTTCCTTTTTAGGAATATCTTTTCTAAAAAAAGACCAATTTAAAATAGTTACAGGACCTGTCAGCATTCCTTTAAGTGGCTTTTTCGTCAAAGATTGAGCATAAGTTATATTGTCAACTGTCATTTTTTCTTCGCGTGATACGTCTGTAAAAATTATCGGCGGTTTTACACATCTGCTACCGTATGATTGTACCCAGCCGTTTTTTGTAAAAGCAAAACCTTTAAGTTTTTCGCCGAAATATTCAACCATGTCGTTTCTTTCAAACTCACCATGAACTAAAATATCAAGGTCAATTTCTTCTTGTAGTTTCATAACCTTTTGTGTTTCGCTTTTTATAAAATCATCATATTGTGTTTTTGATATTCTGCCGTTTTTAAAATCCGCCCTTGCTTTCCTTACCTGTGGTGTTTGAGGAAAACTTCCTATGGTTGTGGTCGGAAAAAGCGGAAGGTTTAAAGACTTGTCTTGAAGTGCTTTTCTTTGAACAAATTCTTCTTTCCTTCCAATAGAATTTTCGTCAATTCCTGCAACTTTCTTTTTCACGCTTTCATCGGCAAAAGATTTTATTATAGATGCAAAATCTTGAGCCGGCGGCTTTTCGCCTTTAACTACGATTTGTTTTAACATATCAAGTTCTTGAAGCCTATCGTCAGCAAATGATAAAAGTTCTAAAAGCTGTGGATTTAAATGACCTTTTTCAAATTCGAGAGAGACAGGTAGGTGAAAAAGCGGAGCAGCGTTTGAAATTATTAGCTCTTCTGACCCAATTGTTTTGGAAAGTTCTTCAATAAAGTTTAGAGTTTTTGCAATGTCAGTTTTCCAAATGTCACGTCCTGAAACAATGCCAGCAATCAATTTTTTATTTTTTGGAAAACCAAATTTCTTGATGTTTTCAAAATTTTGAGTATTTGAAATGAAATCTAATCCAAGTGAATAAACTGGTAGTTCAGAGGTAATTCTTTCATATTGGGAAAGGCTTTCATAGTAAGTTTGGACAATTATTTTGATATTTAAATTTTCAGTTAAGCGATTATAAGCTTTAATTAAAACCTTAGCTTCTGCGTCTGTCAAATCAAAAACAAAAGCAGGTTCTTCAATCCTTACAAATTCAACTTTTTCATCTTGAAGTTCTTTTAAAATTTGACGATATAAAGGAACTAAATCCATCAAAATGCTTTCAAAATTTTCTTTCTTATAATTTTTTGCAAGTTTCAAAAATGTCCAAGGACCAAACATAGACGGAATAGTTTCTATTTTTAGATCATTTTTAATAGAAAGATAGTTTTTTAGCGGTTTATTTTCTTTGAGGTTAAAATTTTCAGTAATTTCAGGTTTTATATAATGATAATTGCTGTCAAACCACTTTGACATTTCGCAGGCAACAGATTTCGCATTTCCTCTTGCCATTGCAAAATATAATTCCAATTCGTCTGATATTTCTTTAAACCTATCAGGTATAATTCCAAACATTACAGACATGTCTAGCATTTGATCATATAGCGAAAAATCATTTGATGAAATAAAATCAATATTTGCATCTTTTTGCTTTTTTATCCTTGAAAAATTCAGCTCTTGCGTTTGTTTAAAAAAACTATCTCTGTTGATCTTGCCTGCCCAAAATTCTTCCAAAGATTTTTTTAGTTGGCGGTTCTCGCCTATTTTAGGGTAACCAAACGACGATGTTAAAAGTTTTTTCATAAATCCTCTCTTGCAAAATCATTTTTTTTATTTTCCACTCGCACAGAAATATCAATAAACAAAGATATATTTAAGGTTTTTCTAGAAACCGCTGCACAAAAAACGCAAACACAGACATATATTTACCGTTGCAAAGTAACATCTAAATACGCAGCTTTACAGAGATTTTCGTAGTGTTTGTTTTTTAACTATTTACCACACGGACAATAGTTTTTACGAATTCTGAACTCTTCCTTTTTGCCTTCATTCCAAAGTGCTACAGGACGAAGATAACCTACCACTCTTGAATAAACCTCACAATCTGTACCTTTAACAGACATTTTTTCGTTCTCTAATTCTTGAATTTTTGCTTCAATTTCATTTTTTGTCATTATTTTACTTACCCTCCTTTGGGGTTTTATAAAAAATAAACTTAATAGCTAGCATAATTCAATTAAGACATTTAAATTCTTCATTGAACCTATCTACAGCATCAAGTATTTGTTGTTTTTCTGAACTTTTTAAAATTTCTAAAACCATTTCTTGCGATTTTTCAAAAGACAAACCTCTTATAGTTTTTTTTATTTTTAAAACTCGCGATGGAACAACGCTAAATTCGTCGAGACCAAAACCTAAAAGGATTCCTGTATAACGCGTATCAGCTGCCATTTCACCACATACTGAAACTTTCACACCTTCTGCGTGTGCATCATCTATAATTTTTTTTATAAATCTCAAAATAGAAGGATGCAAAGGATCATAAAGATTTGCGACATTTTCGTTTACTCTGTCTACTGCGAGACTATATTGAATTAAATCATTGGTTCCTATAGAAACAAAATCTACTTCTTTTGCGAGTTCTCTTGCAATCAAAACCGCTGATGGTATTTCTATCATAACACCAATTTTTATGTTTTCGTTGAAAGCAACGTTTTCGGTTTTTAATTCTTTTTTTACCTGTTCTAAAATTTTATTTGCAGCACGCAGTTCTTCAATACCTGAAATCATAGGGTACATTATTCTTATATCACCAAATGCCGAAGCCATTAAAATTCCTTTTAGTTGTGCTCTAAAAATTTTAGGGTATTTAAGGCACAAACGAATAGCTCTTAAACCCATAAAAGGGTTTTTTTCTTGAGTTGAATCTAAAAGACCAAGTTTTGCTAATTTGTCACCACCTAAATCTATTGTTCTTATTATAATTGGCAAATCTGACATTTGATTAGCAACTTCACAATATTTTTCAAAATGTTCTTTTTCAACAGGCATAACTTCACGATTAAAATACATAAATTCTGTTCTATAAAGACCAATACCTTCCGCACCGTTATCTGAAGCAACTTTAGCTTCGCCCGGGTCATCAATGTTTGCAAGTATCCCAACTTTATGATTGTCTATAGTTACAGAAACAAATTTTTTTAAGTTTTCAAGTTCCTTTTTTTCATTAAGCTCTATGTCAAGTTCTTTTTTATAGATGTCTATTGTTTCATTGGAAGGGTTTAAAATAGCTATTCCCTTGTTCCCGTTTATAATTATCTCATCTCCACTGCAAACAATGGAAGCAATGTTTCTTAAACCTGTAACTGCAGGTATCGCAAGACCTTGAGCGACTATCGCGGTATGAGAAGTTTTTCCACCAATATCTGTAGCAAAACCTTTAATTTTTTTTTCTCTGATAGATATAGTTTCTGCTGGTGTTAAATTGTGGGCAACCACAATACAACCTTCCTGTAAATTAGAAAAACTTTCTTTTTTCTTACCTAAAAGATTGTCTATTATTTTTTCACCCACGTCGCGAATGTCATGTATTCTTTCTTTAAAATAATCATCTTTTATAGTTTCAAAAGAAGCGGTGATTTTATTTATTACTTTATGAACTGCATATTCGGCATTGTCGCCTTCAGATATAAACTTAAAAACATCTTTTTTGAAATCAGGGTCTTCAAGCATTAAAAGATGTGCATCTATTATTCTCGCGTAGTCTTTTCCAAGTTCGCTATTAAGCTTAATATGGGCAACTTCTATATCAGCTTTAGTATCCTCAAAAGCTTTCTCTAAACGCTTTTTTTCTTGCGAACGAAACTCCAAAAGAACAGTTCGTTTTTCAATATTATAAACATCCTCTTGAAAAACAAAAGCTTTCCCAAAAGCCACGCCAGCAGAAGCGGCTACGCCATGCACAATAAAATCTATTCTTTTTTCTTTATTCATTAGGTTCACCAAATTTATCGTAAAACAATTTTTCTACAGCAGATAATAGCTCTTCCTCGTCTGTTCCATCGGCAACAAATTTCAGTTTACTTCCGCAAGCAGCTGCTAAAGCCATAATTCCCATAATACTTCTGGCATTTATTTCAAAGTCGTCCTTTACTATTTTTACATCGCAAGCGTATTGTCTGAGCTTTTGAACAAGCGTAGCTGCAGGTCGTGCATGCAACCCGCTAGAGTTTAAAACAGTTAGAATTTTTTCTCTCATTTTTACATTCCTGAATATGACACCATTACGCAAAGTGAAATCATAAAATAAAACAAAACGGTTGCTTTTACTTTCTCAAGCAATACCACAGATGCTAATAACATAACTCCATGTATTAAAGCATCTGGAAATGCACTATCGTAAACTGGATAGTGCCAAAGCTTTATACTAAACCCATAAAGCCTTATGTATAATACCAAAGATACAACACTAGCTAAAAAACCAACTAAATTGATAAAACTCCAAAATCTTCTAAATTTTAAGTTTGAAATAACTGCAATTATACCTTTGTCTAGTTGTAAACTTTTTGCTAAAAGCCAAATTCTTGAAAAAAGATGAGCTACATTGTAAACCAATAAAAAGAAAACAGGAACTATAAAATTATAATTTTTAATACCATCCATAACAGGATTTTGAAAAAGAATCGCTATAAAAATGCTTAAAAAAGCTACAAATGGTCTTAAAGTTCCCCAAAAAAAACCATCTCCAATAGCTGACAACGGTCCGGATAATGAAGTTTTTAAGGTATTTATATAGTGTTTTTCCTTATCAGTTTTTTGCACTGCACTTTTTTCTGCATTTATCACAATTGCAACTATCGCACTAGACATATAAGGTTGCGTATTAAAAAAACATAAATGTCTCATTAAAGCTTTCTTTCTTTCATCTTTATCGTCAGCGTATAATTTATCCAAAAAAGGTTTTATAACAAACAAAAAACCAGCATTTTGCATTCTTTCAAAATTCCAAAGTGACTGAATAAAAAACGATCTAATAAAAATAATACAGCAAAGCTTGAAATTCATAATTATTGCTTTTTTGAATTTGAAAATGCGATTAAGGTATTTTTAAAATTATAAATAACTGCTCCAAAACCTGCTATTGGAAGCAAAAACCACGCCTTACTAAAGGCACTTAACCCAACAGCTGGAATTTGCAAATAAACCCCAGCGTAAACTTTCCCACCAACATATATTGCTGCAAGGTAGAACACAAATGACCGCAACAAAAAAAACAATATTCCTGCTGCAATGCCGACATTTATTCGCCATTGCTGATTTTTCTCAATACCTTTCTCTATCCAGTACATTATTTTTATGTTGGCATTCCTACCGAAAATATCTATTTCTCTATGCAAACAAGACATAGGTACTGCAAGAATCAAAGCACAAATAGCGGCTTCTTGCTTGCCGATAAAATAATTACATGTCCAAACAGTAGACAAAATAGTTACAACTGATACATCTATGGGAACAGCAACTCCAAGTGGAATGGAATTTACCCAAATCATCTCAACTATCATTCCAATCCAGATTCCACAATTTATGTCCCCAGTTAAAAACCCAAATACCGGACCGCAAAAAATAGGTCGGGAAATCATAAATTGTCCAAACGCCGTCACATCGCAACTACACAAGGCAGCCAAAAAACTTAATACTAAAATATTTTCTATCATAATTTGCTTTTAACCAAACCATAAACATTGGTTTCAAAGGAAAATTCTTTAGTTTCATTGGGAAGTATTGTTTTGCGCATAAGAGGCACCACAACAGTACCTTGGTAAGTTCTTTCATAACCATCGTCAGAATTTGAAACAGTTTCAATAGGATAAACAAACAAATCTATTTTTTCTGAAAAAACAATTTCTGCTTCAATTTTCAAATGGTCATCTTTACGCTTCCAAATGTCAACTGCATTTAAAGATGCTAAATCTTGTTCTGTTCTTGATGATAAAGCAAAAATCTGTTCTGGAGCAAAGCAAATGTTACAGTTGTTTTTCGAATTGTTTTTAATCTGATAAAAAACTTTATAACCGTTTTTTGTTGGAGTAAACGTTTTTGAAACAAAAAAATCCAAGCCGTAAACTTTCCCAAAACGCTTTAAAATTATAGAATTTTTATCAATTTCTGCACTATAAAAAGACTTTACAAAATCTCCCTTCTCGTCATAATGGTTAAACATACAATCTTCCAATTTTATATCAACCGCAAAGAAATGGTCTATCAAGGAAGCTCTTTTGTATTTGTCGTAAACTAAAAATTTATCAATACCAAACTCTTTTACCTTAATAGACTCTCCATCATGTATTGTGTGTATTTGATCGCCTTCGGAATTTGAAAGAGAAGCACGACTAATATTGTCTTTTATAGTTTTATGATAAGCTTCGTATATTCTTGTTAAAACATTTAAAATATTATGCTCTATTTTTAAAATATCCCATTCAAACAGTGAACCACCATTTGCTAAAGATATATAAAAATTTTGGTATTCACTTTCAAAAATATATTCGTCTTTAGAATCACAATTAAAATCAAAAACCTTCCACGATGCTTTTTTAAGGCTAGATTCATTACAAATATTTTCGGCTTTTAAAAGTCTGTTATAGACAGCATTTCTTAAATGAGGTAAATACAAACCACCAAAAACTCCATGCCAATAAGCACAATTACATTGACCTGCAAAAAGGTTATCCAAAGCATCTTGCACATTTGGTTTTTGACTATTACAATAATTTTCAACTTTTGTACTTATGTATAACATTTTTTTATGCATATTATTGGCTTCTTCATATTTTGAAAGAAAATTTCTCCAAAACCCACCACGTAAAAACCTTTTAGCTTCTCCATCGCCGCCATATCTATATAAAACGCTTTCAAATGACTGTCTTTCAACGCTCGGCAAAGACCATTCTGACATTTCAAAATAAGACGAACACGGAAGGTAAACTATTCCTGAAGACTGTTTAGATTTTAAAATTTCTGAAAACGTTGCTGTTTCTACAATGTCAGAATTATCCTCCAAAGCCTGCAAAAATTGGTTAAGCCATCCGTTTTCATAAACATGTTTGTAAGTGCTAGGCCACATCCCAAATTTTTCGCCATCGTCTGCCATAACCACAACTGTATCGTTGCCAGGATTTTTGGCAACAAGGTGTTTAAAATAATTTATTGAATTTTCAACGTTTTGAAAAGGAATGAAATAACGCATCTTTTGACTTATTGGGAAAATTTTAAATACAAATCCTTGATCTTCAGTTGTGTAGTATCCATTGAGTTTTTCTATGTCCATTCCAGCTGCTGCAAAATGAGCATCATCTAAAACGCTGTATTCAATTTTACTTTCAGATAAAATTTTAGACATAGAAGGTTCCCAAACTCTTTCAGCAAGCCACATTCCTTTTGCATTTTGAGAACCAAACTTGTTTTTGATGTAGCTTGTCATTTTATTTATCTGTCCAAGTTTATCTCTATCTGGAATCTGCGACACAATTGGCTCATAATACCCACCCGACAAAACTTCCACAATTTCACTAGAGACGAGCTGTTTTAACTTTGCAATATAGTCTTGATGTTTATTTTCGAAAAATTCCCAAATCATTCCGCTATTGTGAATGGACCATTTAATTTTAGGATGTTTTAGCATAACATCCATAAATGGTTTGTAAGCCACCTCGTAACCTTTTTCAAAGACCCAATCAAAATTTCCAACTGGTTGATGATTATGAACACAAAATATGAATTTTACTTTTCCCATGTTTATGTTTTAACTCTCTCCAAATATAATGTGATATTCCCTTTCAACAACAGAAATCACGTTTACACGTTCGTCTTTAGGCAAAATCCGACCTTCTATTTCAATGCCTTTAAGGTATATCTTATAGAGAACTTCCACATCGTTGTCATCTGCAAAAAGATTGAATAAAATTTTACGCTTACCATTTGCAAAATGCATGCCACCAACATTTATTGATTTTAAATCTACCCCGTTTTCTATCATTTGCAAAATATATTCTGGCTTTTCAGAAACAATGAAAAGTCTTTCTCTTGAATAAGTTCCATTTAGAATTGATTCTACGGCATCTTTTGAATTTTTTACGTCAAGTCTAATATTTGAAGGCATAGCCAAAGACATTAAAACTTGCTGCATTGCATCTTGAACTGCAGCATCTGAAACCACCAACACAGCATCAACATCTATATTTTTAAGCCAACCTTGTACAATTTGTCCATGTATAAGTCTATCATCTACTCTTGCAGTAACTATTGGCATCTTTCCTCTATTTACATTCAAGGATATGTTCTACCACATTCATCGTCTTGAATACATAGGTATCCAAAACGGCACTTATGCTAACAAATTTATTTTATTTTGACAAAACACTTCTGATCTACTGAAAACCCACTCATTCAGAAAATGTGAAATTAAAGTGATTTAGGTTAGAAAACCCCCGGCCGTGCGTAGCCCGCCCACCCCCTTTAAAAAAGGTGGAATTTACGGCAAAGGAAGTACTGCTAAAAAAGGTGGAATTAAAGGCGAGGTGGAATTAAAGGCTTGCGACTTCCCTTTAGGAAAAGGGAATTTACGGCAAAGGAAGTACTGCTAAAAAAGGTGGAATTAAATGCGGGGTGTTATTCCCACTTTATTAAAGGGTTGGCGGGTTTTAATTCCCACTTTCTTAAAGGGTTGGCGGGTTGTGGGGTTTTATTCCACATTTTTTAATTCCCACTTTATTAAAGGGGGTGGGCGCGATAGCGGCCGGGGGTTTTAAAACCTATAGATTTAACGTTTACTTATAAATAAAATTTAGGTTCGAAAATTTCCGTCCTGTAAAATTATGTGAATAGTTGGAAAATTTAGGTTAGAAAACCCCCGTCCTATCGGACACCCCCTTTAAAAAAGGTGGAATTAAAGGCAAAAGGAAGTGCTGCTAAAAAAGGTTGGATTAAAGGCGGGGTGTTATTCCCACTTTTATTGAAGGGATAGTGTTGTTATTCCCACTTTATTAAAGGGGGTGGGCGCGATAGCGGCCGGGGGTTTTAAAACCTATTAATTTAACGTTTACTTATAAATAAAATTTAGGTTTGAAAATTTCCGTCCTGTAAATTTATG
>JAITSO010000053.1 GCA_031287735.1 Elusimicrobiota bacterium
GCAGGTATTGAGTTTTACAGTTGGGATTTTAGCTATGATAAAGAGAAAGGTTTTAAGCCTTCTATATTTATTGACAAAGACGGAAAGCAAACGGTTTCTCTAAAAACTGGAACACATAACATAGCTGTGAAAGTTGTTGATAATGATGGGTTAGAAAATATAGAAACGATAAAGTTAAAAATAAATGGTGTTGTGGAACAAAGTCGGTAGTTTTTTATGGGTTTTTGTTTATTTCGATAACGTTGCTTGTTTTGTTGTTATTGGGTAAAATTTTAGGTTTTAAAACCCCCGGCCGCCGTTGGCGCCCACCCCCTTTAAAAAAGGTGGAATTTCCGGCAAACCAGCACACACCCTTTTAGAAAAGTGGGAATAACAGCAAATGACCGACCTGAAAGGGAAAGAGAGTGGGAATTAAAGCCAATACAGCTGCTATGCCGGTTTTTAAAAAAATGGGAATTAAAAGCGAAGTGTTTGCAGCCCAGTTGTCTTTAAAAAAAGAGGAATAGCTGACTAGTATTTGTAAAAATCTTTCTTTCAAAAAACGATAGTGCTTTTAACTACCACTTTTCTTGCGGGACATTCGTACTGCAGTTATTTCCACTTCACTAAATGGCGTGTTGTTTTTGCAGTTTAATTCCACCTTTCCCTTGTGGCAGTCACGTCGTCGCCTTTAATTCCCACTTTTCTAAAGGGGGTGGCAAGCACCAGCTGGCCGGGGGTTTTAAAACCTTAAAATTTATCCAACTCGCGTATAATTTTACTTAAAAACTAAATTCAAACATTTTAAAACCCCCGACGGCTTTCAGCCGCCACCCCCTTTAAAAAAGGTGGAATTTATGGCCAACCTGTGCAACTTTTAGAAGAGGGTGAATTAAAGACAATACAGCTGCTCTACCGGTCTTTAGAGAAAAAGACGAAGTAGCGACTCAGTCAACCGCCACCAAACAATGCAATAAAAGACTTAAAACTATCGTTTGAAAAATTGTATCACTCAAAAAATCTGCAATAGTTTTAAAAAAACTTGTTTTCAAAAACAGAGCAGTTTAATTTTATCTTTATTTTTGTTAGCATTCGCACAAATTAGCAACTTGCAACAAGCCCGAAAAGCCTGTCAAAGTCGAAATGTTTCGCTAAGTCTTTTGCTTTTAAAGAACTCGGGGGCAGGAAACAACATTAATTTATAGGAAAGAAAAATGTCAACACCAATGGAATTATTTGTGCAGGAAATGAAAAAACTGCTTCAACCGGATGAAGTTTACGTAATGGACGGTTCGCAAGAAGAAGCTCAAAAATTAACGGAACTCGCCCAAAAATCTGAAATTAACGGTCTTACTGTATTAAAAAAATTAAACGGAGAAGAATACCCAAATTCTTATTATCACCGTTCAAATACTAACGATGTGGCCCGCACAGAACATCTAACCTTTGTATGCACATCCACAAAAGAAGAAGCCGGACCTAACAACAATTGGCAAGATCCAAAAGAAGCAAAAGAAAAAATGAATTCTTTGATGAAAGGTTGTATGAAAGGAAGAACTATGTATGTAATTCCTTTTATTATGGGAACTCCAAAATCAAAATATTCAAAAAATTGCATTCAAGTAACAGATTCGGTTTACGTAGCTTTAAGTATGAGAATAATGACAAGAGTCGGAAAACAAGCAGCTGAAAGAATCGGTAATTCTTCAGATTTTTTTAGAGGCATACACTCTATAGGAGATGTAAACCCCGACAGACGATTCATTATGCATTTTCCTCAAGACAACCTTGTTATGAGCTTTGGTTCAGGCTATGGTGGCAATGCACTTCTTGGGAAAAAATGCTATTCGCTTAGAATTGCTTCTTATCTTGGATACAAAGAAGGTTGGCTTGCAGAGCATATGATTATTATAGGCGTTGAAGCTCCTGATGGGAAAATCACTTACTTTTTAGGTGCTTTCCCTTCAGCTTGCGGCAAAACAAACCTTGCTCTTTTAGAACCGCTGCTTAAAGGTTATAAAGTTTTTGCATTAGGTGATGATATAGCTTGGATAAATATTGGCGATGACGGTCAACTTTATGCAATAAATCCAGAAGCCGGAATGTTTGGGGTAGCCCCCGGAACCGGTTTAAACACAAACCCTACTATGATACAAACATTAAAAAATAATAAGTTTTTCCCTACACTTTTTACGAATGTTGCTATAAACAATGCAGACAATACGCCTTGGTGGGAAGGCTTATCAAAAGAAAAACCAAACGATCTAACAGATTGGCAAGGAAATAAATATGAGAGCTCTTGTGAAAAATCAGCTGCTCATCCAAATTCAAGATTTACTGTTTCAATCTATAATTGTCCAACTCTTTCGCAAGAATACGATAATCCAAAAGGAGTACCGATATCTGGAATAATTTTTGGCGGAAGACGAGCAAGCACAATTCCACTTGTTTATGAGGCAAAAGATTGGAATTCTGGAGTTTTTATAGCTTCAACAATAGGGTCTGAAACAACTGCTGCGGCAAGTGGACAAGTTGGAACTGTCCGCAGAGATCCTATGGCTATGCTTCCTTTTTGCGGGTACAATATGGGCGACTATTTTCAACATTGGCTCAATATCGGTAAAAAAGCAAAAAAAATTCCAAAAATTTTTATGGTAAATTGGTTTAGAAAAGACGAGAACGGCAATTTTATGTGGCCAGGATTTAGAGACAATTCAAGAATAATAAAATGGATGATAGATAGAATTGAAGGCAAAACCGGTGCAAAAGAAAGCGAAATTGGGTTTTTGCCAGAAGAAAATGCAATAGATTTAAGTGGTCTTGATATAAAAAAAGAAACTGTGGATAAACTTTTGAGCATAGATAAAGAGGCTTGGAGAAAAGAAATTGTTATGGTAGAAGAATTTTATGCTAAGTTTGGGGATAAAATTCCAAAAGAATTGAAAGACTGTTTAGATGTTCTTAAAAAGAAAATTTCATAAATTAATTTTTATTTGTTGAAAAAGTAAGTAAACAGTAAGTTTTTCCAATAAATTAGCTCCAGACTTTTAGCTTTTATTGGAAAGCTTGCTGATATACCAATTCCAAGAAGTTATGCTTTGAGGACAAATCCAGGTGTCTCGTTCAAGATTGTGCTTTATTTTTATGGTTAAAAGTTTTAAAAAAGCATTCTCTATATCTTTTTTTGCCAATTTTCTAAAAAAACTTACATTTTTAAATTTTCTATCAATAGATGTAGCATCTGCAACAAAAACAAGTTTTTCTAGTTTACTCATATTTTCACGTGCAAGCGTATGATTTTTTATAGCATTTAAAATGTCTTTATCTTTTATTTTAAAATTTTCTTTGGCGATAATTTCTCCGGCAAAGGAATGCAAAAGAGGTGGGCAAAATAGGGAAATTTCTTTGAAATACTTGGATGGCTTTTTCTTATCTTTAAAAAATTTTATCCAATCTAAACTTGGCGTGCATTTTGCACAATCATGCAATAAACCCGCTATTTGTGCTTTCGCAATGTCTACATTGTTTTTTTTGGCAAGTTCTACAGCTAAATTTGCAACGTTTAAAGAATGGTCAAATCTTTTATCCGACAAATTGGCTGAAAGATAGTCAAAAATATCTTTTTCTAAAGAATTGTTCATAAGTAAAGCCTTTTTTGAGTTATATAGGTACAAACTTTTTTGTCAAGAAAATTTTTAACGTTTTCATCTTTATTTTTTATTAAAAACTTTATTTGGCTTGATGAAATGTTCTCAATTCCTTCACCCAAAAATTCACAAATATTTAAAAATTTTGAAGTTTCCACAATTGGATAATCTAACCTTTTTGCCACGATAAATCTAAATTTTGAAGCAATATAATCTATTTTTTTCCAAAATTGGAGATTTAAAAAAGAATCAGAACCTAAAAGCATATAAATTTCATAAGAGTCGTAAATTGCTTGAAAATAATCTAACGTTTGATAAGTAAAGACTGGTTCGTTTTTCTCTATTTCATAAGTACTTATGTCAGTTTTTGGAATATGTTTTGAAGCTAATTCTAGCATTTTCAATCTATCTTTAGCAGGAGCATAGTCTTGATTAGTTTTGTGTGGCGACATAAAAGCTGGAACAAAAATCAATTTACTTAACTCAAAATTTTTTAAAGCAAACAAAGACATTTGTATATGTGCATTGTGGATAGGATCGAAAGAGCCTCCAAAAATCGCTAGCTTTTTCACTTAATTTGCCCAATATCGCTATCTTTTACCCAACCAACTAAATCTGCATTTTGACCTTTATTGTTAAACTTTAGATAACTCCACCCACTATGACGGGAAATAACATGTGCAATTTTTCCAGCTGAAACTTCAAAAATGGAATTTTCGCTTTTTTCAGGTCCACTCCTTGCTTCACACGGTGACAAAATGACAACTGAATTCACAATAACTTCATTGTAAACTGCTAAAATCCAAAAAGGTGTAAATATAATTTCAACACCAATAAAAAAACAAACAAGAATTTTTAATTTTTTAATTTTTCGAAATATTAAAATTGAAGAAAAAATAAAAATTAGAATTAGCAAACTCACAAAAACCATGCTAAGTTCATTTAAAGAGAAAAATAATAGTAAAAAATTAGAAAAATCCACATCATGTGTTTGGCCTGAAGCTGCAAGAATTTTTTCAAAATTTTTCCTTATGTCTACATCTCTGGGTTTAAGTTTTACTGCTTTTTTTATATTTAAAACCGCTCCGCCTATATCGCCGTTTCTATAATAAGTGTTGGCGAGATTATAATAAATGTAAGGATTGTTGATTTTTTCAATTTGGGTGAGATGTTCATAAATTTCTATGCTTTTTTGGAATTGTCCTTCTTTAAAAAAACTTTGTGCTTTTTCTATTTGTTCTTCATAAGAATTTTGAGCAAAACATGTTAATGAAAACAAAAAAATTGCTGTTATTGTTAAAAAACATTTCATTTTATACCTCCTTTTGTAAACATTTAAGACTTAACCAGCAAAGAGCTTGCTTTAGCTTTATTTATAACTTGTAAATAGGCTTTTGCACTTGCCTCTATAATGTCTGTAGAAGCAGATTTACCGGAAAAAAGAATTCCTTTATAACTAGCTTTAATCAAAACTTCGCCCAAAGCATCTACTCCAGACGAAACGGCTCTTAAAATAAACTCTGTCAATTTTATGTCCATTTTTGTAATTCTATCAATAGCTTTATAAGCAGCATCCACAGGACCAGATCCACAAGCAGCTTCTTGTATAATTTCTTTTCCACCGTTTAATGAGAGGCTAACAGCCGCTGTCGGTATTGTGGCAGTTCCACAAGAGACACTCAAGTACTTTAAAGCAAAAAACTCCTTAACATTTTTTGAACTTTCGTCAATTAAAGCAACAATATCTTCATCAAAAATAATTTTCTTTTTATCTCCAAGAATTTTAAATTCTGCAAATAGCTTCTGCAAATTTTTATCTGGAAAATTAAACCCTAAATCTTTAATTTTTTTAAAAAAAGCATGCCGTCCGGAATGCTTTCCTAAAACTAAACTACTCTCAGTAACTCCAACATCTGAAGGTTTCATAATTTCATAAGTTTCGCGTGCTTTTAAAACTCCGTCTTGATGAATGCCGGATTCGTGTGCAAAAGCGTTTTTTCCAACAATAGCTTTATTTGCTTGAACCTCAAGACCAGTTAAATTTGAAACCAACTTGCTTGTCTTATAAATTTCTTTAGTTTTAACTTCTGTTTTTACATTATAGTAATTAGGTCTAACTTTTAACGCCATCACTATCTCTTCCAATGAAGCATTACCTGCTCTTTCGCCTATGCCGTTTACCGTACATTCAATTTGACGCGCTCCGTTTTCAATTGCCGCCAAAGAATTTGCCACAGCAAGTCCTAAATCATTATGACAATGGACACTAACAATAGCTTTATTTATGTTTTTAACATTTTTCCTTATCGCAAAAATTCTTGCACCAAACTCAGCAGGCATAGCATATCCAACAGTATCAGGAATATTTATTGTAACAGCTCCAGCATCTATTACAGCAGACAACACTTGGCACAAATAATTTATATCTGAACGACCAGCATCTTCAGCAGAAAATTCAACATCTTTACAAAGCTTTTTCGCATAGCAAACAGATTTTACAGCTATTTCAAGAACTTGCGAACGCGTTTTTTGCAGCTTTTTTTCAATATGCAGATCCGACGTTGCTATAACAATATGAATGCGCGGTTTTTTTGCAAATTTTAACGCGTCCCAACAAATTTTTATATCTTTTTCGTTAGCCCGGCAAAGACCTGCAATGCTTGTGTTTTTAATATTTTTTGAGATAGTTTCAACAGATTTAAAATCTCCCGGGCTTGCTACAGGAAAACCAGCTTCTATTACATCAACATTTAAAGCTTCTAACTGCTTTGCAATGAGGATTTTTTCATTCAAATTCATACTGGCGCCTGGTGATTGTTCGCCATCTCTTAAAGTTGTATCAAAAAATATAATTTTATCTTTCATTTTTTAATCTTCTGAATGCTTTTGCTTTATGTTAATAAGACGTATGTATTTTAAAACTATCTCCACAATGCCTGATAAAGCATATAGCAAAAAAATTATAAAAATTATGTTTTGAGGAAAGGTAAAAGCTAACCAAATCAAAATTATAAACAAAACCATGATTCTAAAAGTTTTTGGTTTTGAAAGTTTGATTTTTTTAAAAGAAGTGTATGGAATGTTGGAAACCATAATCAGCGACAAAATGACCATTGTTATTGGCATAGCTTTAAAAAAAAGTGGCATGTTTTTCATCAACATTGGAATGGTTTTAAAAGAAAGTGCATTGCCAGAAGGATCAACAAATAAATCATAACTTAAAACAAAAGAAATAAGAACTCCAGCAGAAGCAGGAGTCGGTAACCCTGAAAATGACCGCTTTACAGCTTCGTTTTGGGCTTTTACGTTGAACTTTGCAAGTCTTAGAGCACTACACAGTACAAACAAAATCGCAATTGCTTCACCAAAATTTCCTTTATCTTTCAAAACAAGCTGGTACATCATAATTGCAGGCGCCACGCCAAAAGAGATTAAATCACTCAAAGAATCCAATTGGACACCAAATTCGCTAGAAGTTTTTGTTATCCTTGCAATTCTGCCATCAAGTATATCGCAAGCTATGGCACATATTAAAAGCCAAGCAGCTTTTGAAAAATACCCATTGATTGAAGCCATCATGGATGCACAACCAAAGGCTATGTTTGAGCAGGTAAACAACGAAGGTAACACATATATCCCTTTCTTCAATTTTTCTTTCAAATGGAATCTCCAAAACTAAGTCGTTTTTCTAAATATGAAATGATTTTTATCTGTGGATTTTACAAGTTAAGACCTGTAAAGTCAAAAGTTAAAATAACCGCAAGTAAGAATAAAAAAACCTGTAGAAAAACAATAAAAAGACGTTTTTTAATTAAATTGAACAGAAACAGTTCAAAAAATTATGCACTATATTTTATACACGGCTTGTTGCAGTGACAACCATTCCCTTTGCAACTAATTTAATTAGTGGTATTTTTGAAAAAGATAGACGCTCAAAAAGCAATAAGCGATAATACCGTAAAATTGGCAGAGATAGAGACGGCAGAAATTGAACGTCAAAAAACAATCGCTCAAACATTATAACAGGCGTGAAATTTGTTGATGGCACAAATGGAACTATATGCACTTTTTTAGGATTGTCTGCTGCAATGGTAATACGTCAAGCATCTTTGGTTTCTTAAAAGGCAAGCCGGGCTTATTGTCTAATACGGATACGTCAAATTTTGTTTGTCTTGTTAGCACCTATTGTATTTTCCAGCTATTAAGGATAGCTTAGTTTGAAATGTGGGCCGGGTAGTTAGCTAAATTTTGCCATTTCTTTTTTTGCTTTCTCGTAGTATATGTTAAAATCTTTTTTAGCTTCTGCTTTTGAAATAGACCGATAGTATTTACCAACATGTACTCTTAAATTATGAATGTCTCCAACTGTGAACTTTGAACTTATTTTTAGTTTTTTCATTTTTGTTTTCCTGACTTTAATAACATAGAAGTCGATAAAATACGAAGTGACGCTCTTATTTTACCAATATAAAATAATAATGTTTGCTTTTTGTCATTATTGCACTGCTCTATTTCATACGATACAATTTTGGAAAAGTTGAATAAGTAAATCGCTAAAATTTATATTGGCATTAAAGTAAGTCTATAACCTAATTTATTAGCTATTTTTGCTACGGTGTGGATCGTAGGGTTGCCTTTAGTAGATATTGCTTTAAGATGCTCTCTGCTTAATTCAGCTTGATCAGGTAATTTAGTTATATTACTCAATTTTAAAAGCTCTCTCAATACACAAAGTAAATCTGCAATATCCATCTCTGGAGTGGCGACATATTCTTTTATAATTTCTTTTTTTACAATATTGATATGTTGAGGATTTTCAGCAAAATATACTTTCCTAAACTCATCATAATTTTTAAAATTTTTCATTTTTATTTTGTTTTTTTTCATTTTTCTGCTCCTTTTCAAGAAAATCTTTTGCATATTTTTTAGCTTTTTCAATATCCCTTTGTTGTTGTTTGTCTTTTTCGCCGCCAAGCAGCAAAAGTATTACTGCGTTTTTATATTTCAAAAAATAAATCCTTATGCTGAAAAGCTTCCTCTCAAAAACATCTTCTCCAACAGGCTTACAATTAGAAAAATTCTCTATTCTTAAGAATTCTAATTTTTTAATTACTCTTATTTTTTGCACTTCATTTTTAATTCCATCAAACCAATCAGAAAAAGGCTTTTTGCCGTCCGTAGTTGTATACATTTCTATTTTCATTTTTTTGCTCCCCGTGGTCGTATTGTAGTTTATAACCTAAGTGCATGAATGTATTTGCCTAGCATAAATACAATTTGTACTAAACTGTAAAAATATTTTTTCATAATATTTATATTTTACAGTTGTATACGCAAGCAAAACGTTAACCTAGTCTAAAAAAACTTCAACAAAATGTTCTCCGTTATCAAAAGGCGAGATTAAATTACCCTCAATTTCACTCCCATCTACGATAATTTTTGTAATTTTAGAATTTTTAACCAAATTGAAATTAAAAAATTTAATGCGATATAGAGCATTTCTAAACGCAATGTGCAAAGACGTTTCTTTAAAATCTTTATGAGCGGGCAATTTTGGATCAATTCTAAGACCGTCAAGCTCGCCTCTGACTCCAAAAAAGAAATTCTGAAGTAAATACCTTGTCCATGCGGCGGATCCGGTAAGAATAGGGTATTCTCCACGTCCTGCGATGTTAGGATTGTCTGAAGAAACATAGTATTCTGGTATCCATGGACCTGCTCTAAAAATTTCTTGTTCGTGCGACAATGGGTTTACACCTGAAAAAATCTTATAGGCTTCATCGGCTTGCTCTCTTTTTAAAAGCGCCCAAACGAAAAACAAGTTCGCATGGCAAAATATCGCATTATTTTCTTTAGTACCTGCCGCAAAACCCGTTATTCGTCCTATTTTTTTATCAAAACTTAAATACGGAGGATAATTTAATTTTAATGCACCCACGCCTTTATCAAATAGATACTTTAAAACAGATTTTATGACAGTATTTGAAAAATTTTCTTTATCTGCACCGCCTGAAACTAAACTCCACGTTTGCGGCATAAGAAACATTTCAAAATCATCTGAAGTTGGATTTTCTTTTGAAAAACTACCTTGATTAAAAATAGTGTCCACAGACTTTCCATCATCGAAAATATATCCGCTGTAGTAATACCCGTTCCACGCTTTTTTATTTGCATTTTCTATGGCAAGTTCAGACTTTTTTCTTAAATTTTTAAGTATGTCAGATATGTTGATTTTTATTTTTTTACCACTAATTTTGTCATTAATTTTATCTAAATAATTTTTAAGTATGTCTTGCCGCACTTTAAAATCATCATTATTATCATCGCTATTTAGCAACTCATTTAGCTCTTCAAAAACTTCTATTTCGCAAATATCTTTCTTTGCACAAACTTTTTCAAGCAAATCCGCCATTTCTTTGCAGTTTAAAGCAAGACCAAAAGTGAAAGTAACATTTTCTCCTTTTACTTGGTCTACCGCATCGTTCCAATCGGCTCTTTTTTGCTTTAATAATCCGTTGTTTCCGACATCGTAAAACATAGTTAAAATTTGAACTAAAAGATGCTCTATAACAGTACCTTTATAAATTTCATCATTTTGATTTTTTTGATTTCCAATAGTACCGGTAGTCCAGTTTAAATCTTGAGTTTCACCCCTGTCTCTGTAAGCATCTCTAAAATAAGCTATCCCATCTCTAAAAAGAAAATCATAATCACCTAAAAAGTTAATTAAAATTTGAACGGTCTGAAAAGTCCAGTAGGGATGGTCGCACCATAACCCGTTAATTTTGTCGCTTCCAAATTCTTTTGTTCTTGCAAAAAATCTTGTGGCATTAGTTCCGTCTATACGTATGCCCTCTAATGTTTTTAAAGTTCTCTCTTGAAGTCCTTTCGGGTCGATAACTGTCGCCGCCATCATATCTTGCCAAAAATCTCTCCAACCTGAAAAATCGGAACCGTAATCTGTCTGAGGATGTCCGGTGTTACCAAACCAGTATCTCATAGAAAGTTGATAACACCACCAGTTATTCCATAGATTATTAAAATCATTATTGCCGGTATTTATTGTTATACGTGAAGTTCTTTCTTTCCAAAAATTATTTAATTCTTCAAAAGCTTTAAGCGCCTCACAATAGTTATATTTTGCAAAAATTTCGTCAGCTCCATTTTTTTCAAAGGAAATTCCAGAAACTATCACAAATTTTTCAGATTGTCCGGCTGAAATTTTAATGTTTTTAAATTCTATCGCACCGACAGCTTCTTTCCCATAACATTGAGCTTTTGGCGCTTCGTCTTTTAATATGCTTTGCGGTTTTAGCCACATATTATTTGCGCCTAAAAAAGTTTCTCTATCTGAATAAAATCTATCGCCTTTTTTGCCGCTTTCAGTTTGCGCTCCCATAAAATAACAAATATTACTTGAACCCGTTGATCCTTCTATCCATTCAAGACCGGGCAAAATTTCAATATGATCTGTGATTTTGCTTTTATTGTAAAGCCGGACAACATCTCTGTGGTATTCAACATAAGCTCTATTCCCGCCAAAAATTGGAATAACCGGAATAAAGTCTAATTCAACATCTTTGTCTGAATTATTTTTAATTTCAACGGTAATAACTTCAGCCATTTCATCATTGGGAACAAAAACCGTCGCAGAAATTGATATTTTGTGTTTTTTAGAGCTTGCATTAAAGCGAACATAGCCTAAACCCATTTCAAAAGAAACATCTGAACTTGTTTTGTCAGTCAAATCATAATTATTTGCAAGCCATGGCTTTTCACCTTTAGTCCGTATCCACAAAAATCGTGCTTGACCTTTGGGGAAATTAGGACCGTCAAATTCCCCAAACATTCTTGTGTAGTCAAAACCTGCAAAACCTCTTAAAAAATTATCGCAAATTGAAAAATATTTAGGTCCGTTTGCAAGCATATGAATTATGGGTTGAGGAAGTTTCCGTACATTTTTTACTTCAAATTCTCCTGCCAAATTGTAATTCCAAATTTTTGCCATTTTAACTTTCCTTTATAAATAAGTTTAGATGTCATGCAGCATTAATCGTCTAATATTTTAGATTTTAGTTGCTAAAACACAGAACAAAAACACTAAAAACGGTTACGCACTGGCTTGTTAATATATTTTCCATATTGTTTAAAAATTTTTAGATTGAAACTTTGCAGGATGTGACATAATTCTATAATAAATAATTCGTGTGACAAAAAGATTTGCTTTAAATTGCCTTTCATAAGACTCGTACTTCATACTGCCATCAAAAAAATCTTATACTTAAATTTTTTCTATTCAGCACTATAAAATTATCACAACCTACTATATTGCCTATTAAAGTACGTTCGTGTGCTGTTTCCAAATACTCTTGTCTAATTGCTAACACATCCATAAGTATAACTACTTCCAATTTGATAAACTGAACAAGCATTTCACTGAAGCACCGCGTTTTACATCTGAAAAACACATATCAGCTTGTACACAGCGTTTATTTAGCTATTGTTCTGCACTAAAGCAACACCTGTAATATTCTGTAATATTTACTATTTCAACCCATTGTGCAACAACAAGGAAAGATGAATTTTTTATCAATAGTTGTTTTGTATTTTACTTTAAGAAGAATTGCCGATTCCAACTTTGTCAAAGTGACAGACGCTTGAGAAGCAACGGAGATTTTAAATCTTATATATGTTAAATTTTTGCTGTTAATTTTTTTGCTTTTAAAACAACCGACGGATTTTCAATCCGACACCTCCTTTAAAAAAGGAGGAATTAAAGACTTGAAACGACCACGCAAAAATAGGAACAAGCCACAACTTCCACTCCGAAAAAAGAGTTTATGTATCATAAACTGCACTTCAGTCGAAAAGCAACCCAAAAAATCCACGTTTTTAAATATCAGATTGCAACAACAACTCAACGATCCAACTTAAAAAAAACAAAATCTACATGCAAACACAGTAACGATTTCTCATAGTCATTGTAGACTTTACCACCCACCAGAACGGCAAAAACTTGAAACACAAGCCAACAACAGGAGATACCTATTACCATCCAATTTTTCCTGTAGGTTCGTTGGATAAGTCAGTAAAAATTGCATGGTATTAGGTATCTCCTATTGTTTATATAGTGTTATATAAGTTTAAAAAAAGATTTTTAGCAAGTCTGCGGGG